>DMXI01000145.1 GCA_003483885.1 Microscillaceae bacterium | reverse complement strand
TTTGGTGAGATTTTTGTAAAATTGTATCGAACTGAAAATTAATTATTTAAAATAATTTAACCTGTTGAAAATGAAATCGTTACTGTATCCTCATATGAAAACAAAAGGTATAAGCATAGTTCTGATTTTATTTGTGTTTCTCGTAGCTTGTGATGGAGGGAAAAAGAAGAAAAAGAAGGAAGATACACCTGCTACTGACACTACTAAAACTGAAACTACAAACAAGAAGAGTAGCCACCCTAAGTTGTCAAGAGAGGTTTTGAGTGATATTGTGAAATCTATACCTTCTCCATTAGAGATTTCATTCCTTATCAAGGATTTGGGGATACAATATGACAAGAAACTTTTAAACTCTGCTGATAATATTTCTAACTATAATACTAAGTATAAGAAAGCACTTAACTTAGGTATTTATAGTACTGATTTAGGGTATGCAAATATTTATGAGCAAACTCAGGATGCACTTTATTATCTGAATTCAGTAAAAGAAATGGCAGACGGGTTGAATATTGGGCAGTTTTTTGATTTTAAAACAATCAAGCGATTGGCAACTAAAAGCAATAACCTTGATTCCTTGTTGCTTGAAACCAATACAAACCTTGAGAAGATCAACGATCACCTGCAAGAAATTGGCCGTGCCGATTTAACAATATTAATCTTAACTGGTGGTTGGCTTGAGTCTTTATACATCACTTGTGAAATCGCAAAAAAATCACCCAATGAGTTGTTGAATAACCGAATTGGGGAACAAAAAATTATTCTTGAGCAACTTCTACTACTACTTTCATTCTACGAAGAACTACCTAATGTAAAAAGCCTCATCGTAGACTTGAACAAGCTACAAAAAATATATGACAACGTTAAGATTGATTTTCAATACAACGACCCAACTACCACGGAAGATGATAATGGGATATTAATTGTAGATGATAATACCTCAACCAAGATTAATTTTACAAATGAGGATTTGGACAAGATTTTAAAAACTTCAAGAGATATAAGAAGTAAAATTATCAACTAAAATTTCTTTTATTTTATACTACAAAAAACTCAGTCTTTTACATAAGGGCTGAGTTTTTTGCTTTTTAAATCGGCTTTAGATGAACAAATTGAATTGTTTCAAAGAGATTAATTATCGCTTATGGATAATGACAGGAATTATATACCTGAGCATGACCCATTCAGTTGTTCAAATAAATGCACAGCCTAAGTTGAGTAATATTGAAGTTTTCGATATTGTTAAATCACTCCCTACCTCACAAGAAACCTATTTATTACTCAAACAACAAAAGCGTACTTTTAACCAAAAGTTAAGCAGGCACATCAAGAAAATAAAACCCCAACAAGTAACATCATCAGATTTAGTAGCAATGAATCTTGGAGTAATGAGCTCTAAGGTATTATATGCTGAAATGTATGGTAAAAGAGAAGATGCAAGGAATGCATTAGCCAAAATGAAAATATTGATGGATAGTTTAAGGGTAGAAACTATCTCTAGTTTTAAAAGCTTGTACGAGTACATAAACAAATCCAAAGATCTGGATTATTTGGTTTTTAGAACTGGGGCATTCATTGAGCAAATTAAAGATTATTGCTTCAAAAGAGGGAGAACCAAACAACTAGTATTGATTTGTTCGGGTGATTGGACCGAATCTATGTATTTGATGTTATCGGAAACGATTAACAAGCCTCAAGTAAATTTAAAACACAGGGTTTTAGAGCAAGACATAATTATAGAGCAGCTTGTATATATGTATCAAGACTTTGTAGAAAGCGAAGTAATGGTTCTTGTAAAAAAAGAAATGGATAACATTAGTACACTCATTAAAGCAGCAAAATTTGTGAAAGATGACGGCGAGCTTGAGTACGCTAAATTGAGTAAAAGAAAACTTAGAAAAATATTAAGGTCTATTAAAAGGATTCGTTTTAAAATTATGCATATACGGTGAAAACCAGAAATGCTTTGCTAAAACTATATTATGCCAAAAAATTACTAAATTGAGGCAAAATCAATCATTGTTACAATAGTTGTTACTAAATATCGTTTTTGTTAGAGATTTGTTTAGTGCTTTGATCAATAAAACTAATCCAAATCAATTCATCTAATTAGTTAAAAGATATTAAACCTATTCACATTAATGTTTTTCTAAAAGAGATGATTTAATCATAAACCAAAATAATGTTAGTGTTATGAATAAAATTATTTTTTCTCACCTTTCTAAAAAATCACTGCTAGGAGTTTTATTATGTTTTTGCGTGCTAGGGGCGCAAGCTCAGAAAGGAAATGGTGAAATTTTGAGTAATATCATGCCTTCACCAGTAGAGTTGTCGGCCTTGATCAAAGATGTAGGAGCCGCTTATGACAAATCAATCCTAAATTCTTCGGATAAAGCAGAAGGATACAGCAGTAAATTTTCCCGAGCGTTGAACTTAGGAGTTTACAGTACTGACCTAGGATACGCCGCAATTTATAAGCAAAACACGGATGCATTTATGTATCTAAACAGTGTTAGAAAAATCGCAGAGTCTTTGGGTATTGGTAAGTATATAAATTACTCAAATATTACAAAGCTAGCCTTAGAAAACGATTTAAATGCTTTGCTAGATGAAACGACCAGAACATTTGAAAAAATTAATGGTCATTTCCAAAATAATGGAAATGATAGGCTTTCGGTAGTACTACTTGTAGGGGGGTGGATTGAGTCTTTATATTTGACTTGTGAAATAGCAAAGAAGAAAAAAAGTAAGGTACTGGATACCAGAATAGCAGAACAACAATTGGTATTGAAGCAGCTAATGCCGATTTTGAAAAAATATAAGGATCCTGATATGATGAACCTTACGAGTGATTTGGCACAATTAAGCAAGCTATATAGTAAATTAAAAATCGATTATAAAGAAGGAAAAACGTCAACAAAAGAAGTAGGAGGAGTGTTGGAAGTGGTAGACAACAACACCAGTGAAATTAAGATTAACCCAAATGACTTGAAGATGATTTTGGATACAACTGGTAAGATTCGTGCAAAGATTGTGAAGTAACCAACCATTTCTTATTATTAATACTTGTTTTAAAATTTGATCTTTATAAGGATAGATATTTTACCAATGAAGAAGATACTACAAATTATAGCATTAAGTTTATTCATTACTTCGTGGGGCTGGGCACAAAAAACCGAAAAGACAGATGTGTTGAATAAAATGATTCAATCTTTTCCTTCTCCTGTGGAAGTTTCCAGTATTATCAAAAAAGCAGGGTTGAAGTATAATGATAAATTATTGAATCCAGCAGATAATAAAAGCAAGTATAAAGATGATTATACAAAAGCCCTCAATTTAGGGATTTATAGCACCGACCTGGGATATATTAACATCTATCAAAATAATCAAAATGCCTTTAGTTATTTAGGTGCAGTTAAAACGATGGCTGACGGCTTAAATTTGGGTAAACACATGGATTTAGGGGCGATTACAACTTTGGCCTTTGAAAATAACCTGAACGCTCTATTGGCAGAAACCAGCGGTACCTTTGAAAAAATGAACAATGACCTGTGGGAACAAAAGAAAGCGGAGTTATCTGCTTTGATTTTGACAGGTGGTTGGTTAGAGACTTTATATTTAACCTGCGCAGTTGCTCGCCAAAAGCCAAACGCGGCAAAACAGTTTCAAATAAAAGAATTGAATGAGCAAATTGCCCAACAAAAAATAATTCTAGATCGCTTGTTGACAGTACTGGATAAGTATAAAAAAGGAAAGCAAATGAAGAAGTTGGTGAGCGATTTAAAAGATTTGCGAAAGTTATTTGTAAATTTTAAATTGAAAGGTGGGGCACAAGTAAAAACTCAGTACAAGGCACAGAGAATGGGTAAACTCAATATTTTAGTTTATTCATCACAAAAGCAAAAGACTGAATTAAAAATTGACCCCAAAGACTTAGAAAAAATATATGCTAAGTCAAAAGATATAAGAGAGAAAATAATAGGTTAAATATTAGCAACTATTAGCTCATGATGAGAAGATTACTTTGGGGAATTTTGTTTTTTGTAAGTTTATATAGCCAAACGGCATTTGCTCAAAAATGTAATATTAAACAATTCAAAGATAAATGTATTACCGCCTTGCAACGCCAAAGAGGGTATACATTTTTAAAGAGTTACCCTTTGGACGGGCAAGGAGGGGTGAAGAAAAAAATTAAGTATTCTTATATTTTGAGTAGAGGTACAGCCTATATTTTAACAATGGCTAATAGAAGGGCCGACGCAAAAGGAATATCGGTGACAATTTCAACCTCAAGTGGAAAAACATTGCTTAATAGTTATGATGAAAACAAGAAGAAGTTTCACTCTACTATAGGATTCAATCCAAAAGTAACTGGAGTATATTATTTCACCTTTGAGTTTCAAAACACTAGAAATTTTTGTGCAGCCAGTGTACTTGGATTTAAGCGACGGTAGTGCTTATATAAAATATTTATTATAATTTTAAAACAGATGTAATTCTAAACAGGTTTTGCATCTGTTTTTTTATTTGATATAGACCTATACAATGATTAATAACTATCATATTAAAGTTGCTCGTACTGCTCAATATAGTACCTATGGAGTGTTATCTGACAAAACACAGCACGTTTGGTGGGTTTGTCATGGCTATGGACAGTTGGTAAGGTATTTTTTAAGAAAGTTTGAGGCCCTGGACCCAAATAAACATTTTGTAATTGCGCCAGAAGGACTTTCTCGTTTTTATTTGCCAGGACATCAAAGAGTAGGTGCCACCTGGATGACCAAGGAAGATCGTTTACATGAAATTGAAGATTATTTAGGATACTTGGATCAAATATATAACGAGTGGAGCCAGAAAGTTCCAGCAAATGCTTCTTCTACCGTATTAGGGTTTTCGCAAGGAGTGGCTACTGCGGTGAGATGGGTATATGATCAAAAAATTAAGTTTGATAAATTGGTTATGTGGGCAGGTGGATTTCCGCCAGACATAGATTTTACCAGAACAGAAGCTGTACTTGAGCAAAAGCAATTATATTTTGTATATGGTTTACAAGATGAACTCATTAAAACAGTTCAGTTTGAGGAGGAGCAACAAAAGATGTTGGATAAAAAAATTTCACCACAAGTCATTACTTTTGATGGAAAGCACGAACTCAATGGTGAAATTTTGGTCAAAATAGGTGAAAACTAATTGGTTTTATTCACCATAGTCGAAGCTGCTTGATCTGTTGGTAAAATAAGCAGATCGGCAATGTTGACATGGGCAGGTCTGGTAACCATAAATAAGATGGTTTCGGCTATATCTTGAGCTTTCAATGGTTGATAGCCCTTGTATACTTGGGCGGCCTTTTGAGTATCTCCTTTGAAACGTACCTCAGAGAACTCTGTCTCAACGAGTCCTGGGTTGATTGCTGCAACGCGTATACCGTATTTGTGTAAATCCATACGCATACTTTTGTTAATGGCATCTACGGCATGCTTAGAAGCACAGTAAACGTTCCCATTAGGGTAGGCCTCGATACCTGCTATGGAGCCTACATGTATAATATGTCCGGTCTTGCGTTGAACCATTTGAGGAATAATCGCTTTGGTCACATACAACAAGCCTTTTACATTAATATCAATCATGGCGTCCCAATCGTCTAGGCTCCCTTCATGGATAGGTGCCAAGCCGTGAGCGTTGCCTGCGTTATTTACTAAAATATCGATATTTTTCCAGCTATTAGGTAGCGAATCAATAGCTTTGGTTACTGCATCTTTATCTCTTACATCAAAAATAAGCGAGTATACATTCACCTTAGTTTGAAGTTCATCTGCCAACTCCTCTATCCGGTCTTGTCTTCTCCCACAGATAATTACATCAAATTTATAATCAGCAAAGACTTGTGCAGTTGCTCTACCTATACCTGAACTTGCCCCAGTAATTAGTGCTACTTTATTAGTCATAAATTCAAACAGGGTTTTTTATATGAGCATTCAATATAAATGATTGGTGGTTTTAATCAAAAAATAGTGACTGATTAGATCATAGGTCAAAGCCATAAAAAAAGCAAGCAACCCTTCAGGCTTGGCCTGTTAAGAGTTGCTTGCTGAACAATTGTTGATCGTAAAAATTAACTACTCAAAATGCAGGAATAAGGATACATTATGAGTAAGTAAGGTTCTAATTGGATTTGTAAGGCGGTTATTATCTTGAATGAGTATATTGCCAATACCGTGTGAAAATCTTAATTCGGGCGAGAACCTAAAAAACGAAAAGTGTACATCAAACCCAAATCCGTATTCAACAGAAATGTTGGTGTTAGATACTCTCAATATTTCAGCGTCTTCAGCTTGTTGGGCAGAAACCGAAAAGGAAGGCTTTACTCCCGCTACCATATACATACCCTTGGTTCCTCTCAATTGAGAGCGATATTTAACCAAGAGAGGAATTTCTACCATATTGGTAGCCACCACTTGGCTTACTGTGCTTGAATCAGCAAAGGTATAATTAATGGTGCGCTCATAAATACTATAAGTGGGTAACAAACGTACAGCCCAAGTTTTATCAATGTTGAAGTTCATTACAAAACCCAAAGAAAAGCCGATTGAACTTTGTGGAGTTACCAGACGGGCTACAGTACTTGCAGTATCATCTACTGTACCACCCGCTGATTCTGAAAGCTCAGCAATAAACTTTGTCCTAGAGGCGCCAATAAAAAAGCCATAATTAAGAAAACGCAAATCACGCGCCTTACGCTTGGCTCCAGTGATAGACCTCGTACCTACATTCGATGTTCGGTTGGTTTTTTTATAACTCCCCCGATATACTGAATAGGTAGCACGATTTTTTTTGGTTTGAGCAAATGTATCATTGCCAGAAAAGAAGAAGG
>DMXI01000044.1 GCA_003483885.1 Microscillaceae bacterium | reverse complement strand
TTTAGCATTTTTTTCGTCAATAGCTTGGGCTATTCACTCTAAAACGTGCTTCATTATCGCTGACCACTCATCATTTTTATCCTCGAAGACAAAATTTAAACATACTCCTACTTTTTTCATTTACCACAATGTTAAAGCATCATTTTTTTTATTATTTCCTCTTCATTATCACCTTTGTATCAGGCTGTAGTTCTTCTAAATCAGGTAACAATGAAATCTCTGATAATCAAGCTACTACTGACTCTACTTCCAAAGTAGATTCATCCAAAACTCAGGCTGAGGTCAAGCCCAAAGACTTGGTACCTACCAACCGTAAATTCAATGACTTAGCACGCTTGCTGGCTGGGATGCCCGCCGAAGAAGGAAGTGTAGTGGCTCAATATCACAATTCTGAAGATTGGATGGCTTACCAAAAGGTGGCAGAGAAAATTTGGAAAAAAATTTTAAACGAAAAACGCCCAGCAATGCTTGAGTGGCAAAAAAAGCATTTGCAAGCTCCTAATGCTCAGCCTGGTTTATTGTTTTATCCTTTCAGCGGCCCGGATTTCTTACACGCCAGTACGTTTTACCCCAGTGCTACCGAAATCGTGATGATGGGGCTTGAGCCTATCGGCAACTTGCCCGATATGGAAAAAATCACCAAAAGTTCGCCCAAAAACTATTACAAGGGCCTGGAGCGGGCATTATACGCCGTACTCAAGTATAGCTTCTTTATTACCAAAGATATGGACGTAGACTTTAGAGGGCGTATCGACCAAAGAATTGATGGTACCTTGCCGGCTTTAATGATTTTTATGGCCCGTACTGGGCATCGTATTCTCAATTATGAGAAAGTAGCCATTACTCCCGAGGGCACCCTACAATCGGTATCACTCGACAAGGCCACCGATAAAAAGATTTACTATGGCACCAAGCTTAGTTTTCACAAAGAAGGGGAAACCAAGGCCAAAACCTTGTATTTTTTCAGTGTAAACTTATCTAATGCACCTTACTTGGGTATGGGTGGTTTGCTACAGCGTACCGATTTGGTAAAGTATATGAAAAGCCTCAAACCTCGCAATACTTACTTAAAGTCTGCTTCTTATTTGATGTATGGTGGTGGCTTTAGTACAATCCGGGACATTATTCTTAAGCAATCTAAGTTTGTATTGCAAGACGATTCGGGAATGGCCTTTAAGAATTTTACCAAAGGCGATGACTGGAACATCACCCTTTTTGGTTGTTATGCCGGGCCTATTAATCTTTTCCGCCATCACTACCAATACGATATGCGCGATGCCTACAAGAAAGGGTATCCAGTAAAAGAACTTCCCTTTGGTATTGGTTACCAGTTTGTAAAAGGAAACTCTAACTTGATGCTGGCCGAGAAAAAATAATGCAACAATGTTGAGCGCTATGAGAAGGATAGTTTTATACCCCTCATAGCGCTCTTACTATTTACCCTCTACTGCTCACCTTTACTGAAACACTCCCAATATCGTTTGCTTTAGCCTCATTTTGATGCCTCTCCTGCTTATGCCTTGTTTTAAACCTAAAGTAAACCACTCTCTTTTAAATAACTGATTACCAATTATTTGAATAGTAAACACCTAGCATTCATTTTTTAAAATGTATCACTATTTACGCCCAACGTCTCAGGGTAAGATTTAAGACTTATTGTGGTGGGCTTAAATCTTGAACTAAGCCTCTTGCCAAAATTTCTCCCTCTACTTTTGCCTCATCACTCCTAAATAAATGGATTGCTTCCATTGACAGAGTGCAGACTAATTATCAAACATTTAAATATTTTATGATGAAAAAATTTAAAAATCTAGGTACCGTTTTAAGTAGAGATCAGCAAAGCAAAGTTTTTGGAGGGGTAGATGAATTCAGAACTCCTTGTATCGCAGAGGAAACCGGTGGCAAATGCTGCTACACAATCTATGTACATCAAAACCCTGATACAGGTGAGGACTACGAATACTGGAAGAAGAAAAAAGTTTGTGTTTAAATCTTGTACGCTGTCAGTGTATGCAGACTGTCTCGTAATACATTTTAAACCAAATAATATTTTCAGAACTGACAGGTTTCTAAAACTTGTCAGTTCTAAAGTGCTGAATCCTTCTGCTCTATCAATTCAGCCATCTATTCAAAGAGCAAGGTGCATCTTGGTTATCAATACTTCGCTTCTTTTGAAATAGTTCGGTAAAATTCTCGGTCTACTTGCCATTTTTATTCCTAAGTTTCCCTACATCATCGTACAAGGCAGGTCCGTTATAGCCAAACCATTTTTTATGAGTATTCCGTTGTTATCAAACCAATAAAAGGTAGGGGTTTCAGTTAAGTACAAACACTCAAATAAGTATCATCGGAAGACTTAGGACCTCTTTATTTATCTTATACAGCAAAATTTTGTGTATATAGCGGATGAAATTCTTGAATAGACTGCTCTCTTGAATTCAGGCGTTTTTGACTTATTTGGCCAACATTATGCCCAATATGACCAAGCCACTTAACGGACTATTCTATTTCTTTGTAATACAATGCGCGTTGGATATGCCAGAACTATGATCAAAGAAATAGACACAGCCCTGAGTGTCTTTAAATGTTCAGGAATCCTAAGCAATTTTAATCCAATAAGTTATGAAAAAGAAATTCTCAACCTTGGGCAACCCCCTCACTAAAGCAGAACAAAGCCACCTTAAAGGTAGAGGCGTATGCGATGGCTACAATGGCCCTGTTGTAGTTACTTGCGAACAGTTTCGCGCTTTACCCCCTCAGTACAAGGTATGTGTGATCGTACACCCTCGATGCCTGGACTAATTTTATCCTAATATATGTCATTAGTTACTTTTAGGTCATCATTGACGAGCAACAGACACAATCCTGAGTGTCTTTAAATGTTCAGGAATCCTAATTTATACCATTAATTCATTTAAAATTATGAAGAAGAAATTCTCAACCTTACAACAACTAACCAAAACAGAACAAAGAAATATTAAAGGTGGAGGCCGTTGCGATGGCTACACTGGCCCTATCGTGGTTACTTGCGAACAATACTTCGCCTTACCTCCACAATACCAAATGTGTGTGTTGGTAAGCGTAGATTGCTTTCCAAGATAGAATGGTTTTGTTCAAAAGGCGGCTGGTTAGCCGCCTTTTTGTATATGTTTTGTTTGTAAAACGCTCTTCTCTTCAGTGTCTAATCTCGCAATGGGGTAGCTGTTCTTTGAGTTGGCGTATTTCTTCTTCAGGAATGGGGTTATTAATCACCTCTAGGCTTTTTAGTTGGCTAAGGTTGGCCATCGAAGCAGGCAAATGAGTGATTTTGTTGTCATTGAGGTCAAGGCTGATAAGTTGGGTCAGGTTTCCGATATTATCCGAAATATTGCCCAAATCGTTGTGCTCCATATTGAGCGTACGCAGATTTTTGAGCGACCCGATTACCTCCGGAAATACGGTAAACCAATTAAAACTCAAGTTGAGGTGTTTCAAGTACTCAATCTGCCCCAATTCTTCGGGCAATTCGCTGAGCATATTATCCTGGAGCATTAAGTGATCCAGAAACTTCAACTCTCCTATTTGGGAAGGCAAAGCCTGTATTTGCCGGGCTTCCAGGTTAAATTTGGCATAACCCTCCAGCAAAAATGGAAAATACTGTAAACACAGCAAAGGAAACAAAGTACATTCGATTTCGAAGTGTTGCCGGATCAAGGTTTTTTCCCAGCCACTTATCATCTCGAAGGCCAGCTCCGGGGTATCAGAAAAAATCAATTGCTTGATATGGTCAATGTCTTTTTCTGTGAGATTTTCCATAGGTTAAAAATAAAACTTTTTGGAAATAAATTGCTAACAGTAGGTATAAAATTGTTTGTAAGTGACTATAAAAAAGGAAAATTTGGATAGATCTTGTAATAAGCCTACCAAATGCTTCCTGAGATATCACAAATTATTTGGGCTGAATTTTAAGATAGGCTCGATCATCAAAAGAAATGTTCCCATCATACAATCCCTTGGTACTCTGAAAATCCTTATAACACAAAGGGTCTTTTTCTAAGATTTTTTGCAAATAACTTTCACTTTTCTCGAGCGTAGTGTAGAGTTTTGGGTAGCCATCGGTAGCCAATACAATCGGTTTGGTGTTTTGAGCCAGTGGGATAACCGCAGTATTAACATTGATAATAGGAAAACCATCTACTACACTATATCTAAAAGGATGGTTACTAGTGGAATTTTGGTAACTAATCTGGGTTTTGAGCAAGGGGATGATATAATCCCGGCTAAGGTCATAACTCTGTAGCGAAGTCACCGTAAAGTCGTCGCTTTGCAATAACAGCTCCAAGTACAAAGCCCGTACACTCGCAATGACCTGATCGGCCCGCTTTTGTCTACTGTGCGATTTTTTGCCTACCAGACACTGGCAATCTCCAATCAGCCAAACTTCTTGCTGATAATCTGAATAAATGGCTACCGAGGCCGCAGGTCGCTCAATGGGGTGTTTCTCCAGATGGTCATACGTATTTTCCTTATGGTAATACTTGGCCAGCGAATAAGTCAAAAAATCACACGCCTGTTCAAAAGTAGCCTCTTCGGGCAAACGCTGAATCGCATTTTTTAATAAATCTGCGGCAAATCGCCCAGTAGATTTTTCACGATAGGTCACCGATGTCTTACTGGATGCCCCATCTATCACTGCGGCAAAATGACTAGTCACCACCACCTGATCTTCGCATAATTGCAAATCTCCAGTTTTTCCTAACAACTTATTCTCAATTATTTCAAAAGCCATGAAGTATCTCTAAATTCAGAAAATCTCTGCAATTTAAGTATACGCAATATAAAACAAAACGACTGTGTTTACTCATCAATAGAGACAGTGTATGTTTATACGATGGTTTCTACACTTTATGGATAAAATTGAATAAAAATAAGACACTGACCTAATTCCCTCCTACCGCTTTGGCCAAAATACACCGTTGATTTTTAAAAGCTTTCCAGCCTTTAGTCTTCCTAAAAAGAAGTTAAAAGTGATTTAACTGTTTTTTAGCATCTAACTTATCCTGTAATAAAACGGCTTCTAGCGCTTGTGTAGCCTTTATGGGCCTCACTTCGGTAAGACCCACAAACTGGACGTTGATTTTTAAAAGCTTTTTAATAATTTTACTCAAGTGATTTTAGGAAACATATGGCCTTAGGCTCTTAAATACCAACCAAATGAAATGGACTAACTACTTCATAGCATTCATTCTTTATCTAACCAGCCAACACCTTTGGGCGCAAACCACACAATGGTCTTCTCAGGTTTTACAAGTATCGTCACAGCGGATAGATACCAACGATATCAATCAATTGCCTGAGCCTCACATCTATCGGGCTCAACAAATTTTGGGGATTCCTAACAAGCTTCCCGCCTTTGGCTCTAGCAAGTGCGCCTGGTCTCCGTCACGCAAGCAAAACCCCAAGGGTGAATGGATCAAAGTGGCTTTTCGCAATCCAATGAAAACCAAACAAATTGCCATTGCCGAAAACTATAACCCAGGAGCCATCAGTAAAATATATGCTTATGATCCCAAGGGCGCTCAACATTTGGTATATGAAAACAAGCAAATCAAAAAACTCGCCGTAAAAGGCCGAATGTTTCGAGTTATTCTTCCCAAAATCACCCTCTATCAAGTCAAAAGCCTGAAAGTGTTTCTAAACACCCAACTCATCCCAGGATACAATCAAATAGATGCTATTGGCATTAGCGACGGAGATGCTCCTGTTGAGGCCAAAATCAATATTAGTAAACAATTGGACCTTAAATCCAAAGCACAAAACCTGGGGGAGAATGTAAACTCACCCTATGATGAGGTTTCACCCATTGTAACTCCCGATGGTTCAGGCATATATTTTACCCGATTTAGACACCCACAAAACATTGGCAAACAAAACAAACAAGATGTATGGTACGCCGAAACCCGCCCCGACCGTAACTTTCGCCGAGCCAAAAACCTTGGCCCCCCAATCAATAATGAATACCACAATTCTTCCTTTTCTATTAGCCCCGATGGTAACACAATGCTACTCAACAATGTGTATTTGCCTACCGGAAGACTAGGTCGAGGCTTGTCCATTACACGACGAGGAAAGGATGGCAAGTGGCAACTCCCCGAAAAAGTAGAAATAGATGGTTTCAAAAACCTTTATACCCGTCAGGAATTTTGCCTTTCGTCTAATGGTAAAGTGCTGCTAATGACCATTCAGCAAGAAGATACCCAAGGCGGAAAAGACATTTATGTATCGTTTTTGAAAGCGGATGGCAAAACCTGGACAAAACCCAAAAACCTGGGTAAAACAGTGAATACTGCTGAACATGAAAGTTCACCCTTTTTGGCGGTAGATGGCACCACCCTTTATTATTCTACCAGTGGTATGAGTGGCTATGGACGCAACGATATTTTTGTAACTCGCCGCCTGGACAATAGCTGGACCAAATGGAGCACTCCTCAAAATCTGGGCCCTACCATCAATTCCAACGAGTGGGAAGCCTATTTTAGCATTCCGGCCAAAGCCGACTTTGCCTATTTCGTGAGCTACAAAAGAGGCTTACAAACCAGCGCCGATATACTCAGGGTAAGTCTTTCGGATTCCAGCAAACCCAAACCCGTGGCGTTGATCAAAGGGCGGGTGCTCAATGCAAAAACCAAACAGCCGCTACAAGCCAACATTGGTTATGAAATACTAGAAACTGGAAAGAATGTAGGTAAAGGCAGTTCCAACCCTAAAAATGGTACTTATCAGATTGTACTCCCTCTTGAGAACGAATACGCCTTACTGGCAGAGGCCAAGGGGTACCTTTCTAACGATACGACCATTAGCCTCAAAGCCAATAAAAAATATACTGAAATTGTGGTGGATTTGTACCTGACTCCTATTGAGAAAGGTGGCAAAATACGATTAAACAACATCTTTTTTAACCGAGGTAGTGCCCGTTTGTTACCACAATCTTACTCTGAACTGGATCGCCTAGTGAAGTCAATGAAAGAAAACCCTTCAATGAAAATTCGCCTGGAAGGACACACCGAAATATTTGGCAATAAGAAAATGCTGATGACCCTCTCGGAAGAAAGGGTGAAATCGGTACAAAAGTATTTGGCCGAAAAAGGCATCAATAATAAAAGGGTAAAACTAAGGGGCTATGGTCCTAAACGTCCCCTTAGTACCGATAAAGACCCAAAGCTTCGCGCCAAAAATCGACGGGTAGAAGTGGTGATTTTGAGTAAGTAGTTTGATGATGAGTGAATTATAAATTATGAATGGAT
>DMXI01000196.1 GCA_003483885.1 Microscillaceae bacterium | reverse complement strand
ACTTCTTCGGTAAAAACATGGGAAAAAAATTCATCAATTCTGAACACCCTACCTGTCAGGTCTAAAGGCGAGATAGGGTAGATGTTTACTAGATTCGTAAATCTCAAAACCGCCATACAATGGCTCCTATAAAGGGATATGCATTCATATGCGCACCAGAAGGATACCTACAAAGGATCACGTATTTTGGAACACAAAACCCAAGACAGTTTACATCTTTACCTCTTCCTGCATTTCTGTAATAGGAAGTAAGCGGGCATCTTCCAAGGCTGCCGTTCGATGCCCTATATGCTTAAGGTAGTCTTCGTTTTGGGCAAAAGCCATAAACTCGGCTACGGACGCATGCTCTACCAACAATACCGCATCCCATTTTTCTTGGGAGGGTCCAATTAAATAATTACTACTAGCCCCATAAAACAACACTCGGCTTCCTGCTTTATCTAATAAAGGGCGAACATGATCCATATATAATTGATATGCCTCTTTGCCTGAAATGGCTTGTTTGGGAGCAATATTACCCAAATGGGTATAATCAGCCTGTGCTTTAAATTTTAGCATATTCAACATCACAATTTTACCTTTATCATGAAAGTTTTGGTAAAATAACTTACCTGCGTCTTGAGTAGCATCAATGTATTTTTCCATAATTTTTTTAAATATTGCTTAAACTTTCTACTGGTGCTCATTTGCAATAAGCATCTGTTTTTGATGGTTCCTTAGATACCGATGCATAGGTGCGTTTCTAAATGTGGTCGGGAGGTTCAGCACCTTCAATCTGGATTCGCGAACCTTAAAACCGCCATATAATGGCTCCTATAAATGAATACGCATAAATATGCGCACTAGAAGGGTTTCAAATGATAAATGACTCAAAGCGGAGATTAGTTCATAGTCAGGAGTTGGTAGTTCGTAGCACCTGAAGGCTGTTGGTCTTTAGCTTTTGGCCCTTGGCTGATTTTTAGTCGATAGCATTCAGTCCATGGTCCATAGTTTTGCGATGCATGGCGAATTAATTAATCATCAATAATCATATTGCATCGCGAAACAATAGAACAATAAACCGAAGGCGGAACACGCTGTCCTGAGCGAAGCCGAAGGAACTAACAATAGAACAATGAAACAATCAAAAATCACCTCCCACAAATCCCTTTATATGCACAATAAGCACAGGTATTGATATCGTCGGTGCGCTCGATGGGTTGTTTGTCGTCTACCATATTGTTTACAATTTCTTGCAGGTATTTTTCGGACATGTGCACATATTCGTGGAGCGTTTCGGAGAAGAGTTCCTGGTCTTTGACGGTGCTCTTGAGCTCAAGCAAGCCTTCTTTGAGATTGCGTAAGCTGTAGATGCCTGCGCTGATGGGTTCTTTGTCAGTGAGTTTGTGTTCGCCAATGTAGTATTCACCCTTCTCGATGATGAGCTTGGATAAAATATATTTATACAACCACAGCTGGCGCACTTTGTCGGCTTTGGTGTCCGATACGAGGCGCTCGAGATCGTCATTGCTGAGCTTCACATCTTTTTTCTCTACCAATCCGGTTTTGTAGTCAATGATGCGCACCTTCTCTCCTATTTTGTCAATGCGGTCGGTAATCCCTTTGACTTTTACTTCTACACTTTGACCATTTACTTCAGTCTCGAACTTGGTAGAAAGTACTGGGCTAAAAGCCTCGTGGGGTTCTTCCCAACGGTTTTTATTTTCCAAACTCAGAATTTCAAATGGAACGCCGTTGTCTTTTACCTCTTTGATTTGGGTGTTCAAAAAGTTGGTCACAAAGTTTTTTGTGAGCTTTTTGGTAATGAAATTAGAACCAGTGAGCAGGTAGTTGGCGTATTCTTCTTTGAGAAATTTTTCGTTGACTCGACTTTGTACCAGCGGAAGTTCGGCTTCGATGTGTTTGGCTTCAATTTCTTTGTGTTTGGCCGAAAGCTCGCGGTAAATGTCTTCCAGGATTTCGTGGATAATGCTTCCAAACTTATCGGCGCCCAGGCTTTCTTCTACCACGATGGAGTTTCCGATTTCGGCAATTTGGTTGAAGTAGTACTTGAGCGAACAACTGATGAAAGCATTGATATGCCAGGGGGACAGCCCTTCAGAAAGTTTTTTTAGCAGCTTGTCCATTACTTGGGCATTTTTCTGGATAACCAGCCCTTGTTCTTCGTATTCTTCTGATTTACGAAAACGCCCCATCAAGTTTTTCACCACTATCTTGGGGTTATAACGGGACAAATCATGCTCTAACTGTAGCACCAAACGACTTTTCTCAAAACCTCCATACGTATCAGAAGGGGCCACGTGCAGAATAGCCACTCGTTCGGCTCGCTGGAGCAAACGATAAAAATGGTAACTCAAAATGGCTTCCTGATCCACGTACGTGGGTAACCCATAAGATTGGGCTACATCAAATGGGATAAATGAATTACTTTTTTTGCCTTTGGGCAGAATGGTTTCGTTGACCGATAGCAAGATTACATTCTCGAAATCCAAGTTGCGGGTCTCTACCAGGCTCAAGATCTGAAGACTGGTGTCTTTTTCGCTGTCAAACGATACCTTGGCTTCTCGAAAGGCCTGATAAAGAAATATTTTGAAGGTATGGATGCTGATAAACCCTTTGCGGGTGCGGATGAAAAACTGCAGGTCTTTGAGGATTTCCTGGAACTGCTCGGCATATTTGATCTCAAACTTATTGGCCTCAAAATCCAGCAAGCCCATCAATTGTTCAAAGCATTGAATGGCATCCAAGGCGTTTTTCCAGGTGCTAAATAGTATCTCGAATAATTGCTTGAACCAAGGGGCTTGCTGGTGTACCCGAGCCAGTTCTTCGTCGGATTTGTCTTCTTTGAAAAGGGGAGTTTCGGTAAATTCTAACAGTTCTTGCTGCGAAAGAAATATTTGGTTGTTTTTGTTGATAAACCGGATTACTTCCTGAATAAAGCCGGGTTGGTTATCTTCTTCTTGATAAACTTCACTCTCAATTTTGCGTTCAAACTGCCGGATAAACGGGTGATTGAGCAACTTGATAATGCTTCGATAACTAAATCGGGAAACTTTTTCTTCACTTTGGGTGGCGTCTGTCCCAGCACTTTCGTCTTCCTCCAACACTACCCTGATTTTGGTTTGGTGCTGCTCAAACAAAGCATCTATCAAGTTAAACAGCGCCGAATTGCGCAAAGCCAATCCCATTGTAATGTTCATCCCGGCATATTCTTTCCCCAAAGAATGAATCAAAGGCACCAACATGTTTTCATCAGCCAATACAATGGCGGTTTCTTCGCTGGGCGTAGCCTGACCATTTTCGCTGTTTTTTTCACTATTCTTCAGGGGGTTAATCTCCCAATTGGTCAATAATTGATTGGCGGTTCGGCCCTGCAAGCTGGCATTGGCTACTCCAATTACTTGTACATTTTTTTCGCTATTGAGCAAATAGTTTCCTTGAAAGCTCCAGGAATCTCCTGCCCACTCTTTTTTATACTTTTTGAGAAAAACTCCAGCTTTGTTTTCGATGCGGTCACGCATGTAATAATCATCCGCATCCCAAAATATCTGCGCTTTTCCTTTTTTGAGTAAGGTTTTGAAAATCGTTTCTTCGGCCTTATTCAAGGCATTGAACCCAATAAAAACGTATTTTTCATACGGGGCTTCTTTGATCAGCAATGCTTCGGTTTCGTTGGCCAACTTGCGATACAACATGCCCATGTAGGCTTGCCCGTTAAACTCTAGCCGCTCTTGAAATTTCTCATAAGTTTCTTGCAGGTTTTCCCACAGTTTAAAATAACGTGAAATCTTATTGGTCACTTGTTGCTCGCCCAGATTCCAACGTTCAATGTTTTTGATATCGCTCAAGTTGGCAAACAGCTTTTTGGCATCTATCAGGTTACGGTCTATTTGCTCAAAGTCTTTGAGAAGCACATAGCCCCAACTAGTAAATTTTTCCAGTTTAATTTCAGGGTCTATCTTACGAAAAACATCAAACAACTCGAGTAGTAATACAATCGGACTAGAAACGTCCATTTGAGTATTGCCCGCTACAAAATCGTCAATGGTATCTATTTTAGGTAAGGGGTTTACCTTTTGTTGGGTGAGATGAGAACGCAACATCAAACAACTCCTGCGAGTAGGCATCACTACACATAGTTTTTCCATCCCTTCGGTGCCATGTTGGTCAATCAAATCGGAAATGCATTGATGTAGAAAAGCCTGCATACGTTCGTTAGTTAATCCTGGAGGTCATCTTGTTATAATTAGTAAATTTAGTAAAACTTTTTTACAAAAAACTATTCAGTCTGCTAATTGTCAGGCAATTGCCCTCTTATTCTCTGGCCCCACAAACCAAGGTCAAATTCCACTCAAACCATACCAGGATCAATACCCTTCATTCACAATACAATTAATAGAAATAAACAGTCTATTTCCCAAGGTTTTATTTAGGCTTCGGGGTACTTTTTAATCAATCAAAAAGGGAGACTTTAATTCCTGATTACATAAGAACCTGAATTGAATAAGCAGGATAAAACCCCGAAATACTCTCTAAAACAAAGTGAAATATACTGAAATATTTTGGACGATAAGTGTCCATTACATTTGTATCAAATCCTAAGAAAAACTAGCATTAATGGATAACTGATATACAGAAATAAATGATTGCTATATGTGTTTAAAGCTTCCTCAACAGAGGCAAGTCAAGCGATACAAATCATATCATTTTGGTCAGCATGCAAACCATCTCTATATCCCCATTAACAATACCAACACACCTACCACTTAGCATAAGCCTTAGGCAAATTTTAAGATCATTACTCATTGCAATAACTCTAACTGAAACAAGCTAAATAAATGTCTTTTGACTCTGGGGTCAATCGTTTTGCAGGGTACTATACAGCCTGTGCAACCGATAGATTTTAATTAGTTTTTAACTTTTATTTTAACCATAACTTAAATCATGACAAAGTTTTTTTCAGTGGCATTGTTGTTCTTATCTTTTACCGTTGTTGGTCAAAGCAAATTGAAGCCTCACTACAAGGGTTATGACATTTTTGCTCTAAAAGAAAGCATTTACATTGTTCGCTCTGACATTGGTCTTTTTCTAAAGACAAAAAGCATGAATGGTAAAGCCAAACCTACAATATTTTCTTTGAATGAAGCATTCGCTAATGGCAATGGTTACATTGGGTATAAATCTGGAGATGATTGGGTTCGTTGCGTGATACAAAAGAACAGCTATGTCACTTATAAGAACCTTACTAATATGAAGGGAAAGAGAAGGGATATAGTATCTTCCCTGGCCAAAAACGGTGACCATTATTTTGCTAAAGACCCTAAAGATAAGGGACAATCAATCTATGTGATCAAAGATGGCCAATATCATATATTCAAGAGGTTATCGGATGCTAAACCCAGAAAGTCAGGAACATTGCCCTCCTATTTGAAAAAAAATGTAGTAGCCTACTGGGCCAAAAGAAAATATATATACATACTAAAAAATACCAAGTATGGACCTATCGTCTACCGCACTACTGCGCTCAAAAACCCAAAGCCTTCGTCTATTGAAATCGCACCCAACAAAGCAGTAAGAGATTTCCTAATTGGTGGGTTAACTGCTAAAAATGGTGGTAGTACTTCTGTGGTTTGGAAAAGTGTAAGCAACGCCTTCCCTTTTTGCAATAGGAGCAAGAATAAAAATAGTAGCGTTGCGGCTCCCAAACTAACCGAAAGCATTACGGTTGGATTTAACAAAGAATACACCTCTTCTATAGAGCATAATTGGTCGGTATCACTTACATTGGGGGCAGAAATGGAAAAGAAAACAAAGGCAGGTGTGGCAGAAGTGGTAACCAAAGCACACATAGAATTGACTACTCAATATGGTGGTGCCTCTATAAAAACCGATTCAAAACAATGGTCTACTGAAAACACTACTACTGTTCAGCTAGATGAAGGTAAAAAGGTGAAAGGAGGAAAATGCATTGGTTATTGGCAGGGACAAATATCTATCGATGGTAAATTGGTCATGACTACTGGAATTCATTTCACCGATAATAACCGACCTCCTAAAGGAAAGCCAAAGTTTTATCAAGTAAAATAAACCAAAAACCTTCCCAGCTTATTGGTTTATCCAAAACCAAACAATGTGTGGACATATGACCAAACCTGATTCAAGTTTATTGGATCAGGTTCTTTTTTACATCTGTATTTTAATTATTAAACGAATGAATTCGCCATATGAAGCGCTACTCTCAGTTTGGCTCGTCAAAACCAATCGATGTATTTAAAACTTTTTGTAATGCTCAGTAGTTGGACTTACAGTAGTTATTCCTGTTGTATCTCATGAAAGAAACTAACTTCAAAGAATACCAAACTTTTCTGGAGACAGTCCAATTGACCCAAACCACTTCAGATTTAGATATAATTATTTTGGGGAAAGACGATATTTCGGAGAACGCAAAGGATCAGTTTGATTTATTCAGGAACGAATTCTACGAAATAAGTTTTCTCACCCGGCAAATAGGCCTTCAATTTGCCATAGATGGGCAACTCTACCAACCCAAGGGAGAACCTTACATTTGTTTTGTGGCACCTAATCAACTACAATCTTATAAAATAATAGGTAAAGAGAAAGATGTGGATGGGTACATGATTTACTTTTCTAAAAACATCTATCAGTCTTTGGTCAAAATGGGCGTGGTTAATCATTTCTTTAAAAGAGAGTTTGAGAGTTATTACCAATTGACTTCTGAGGAGTATCAAGCGCTCGAGTTTTGGCATCGGTTGGCCTACCAAGAGTTCCAAACACAATCTCCCCAGGCACAACAAGTTTTGTGTAACCTGCTCGCAATTATTTTTACCAAAGCTAAATCTATATTGAGCCCTACCAAAAGTGCGATTGCTTCGCGCCCGCACGAAATCACTGATCATTTCTTAAATCTCATAGAACAACACTATACTCGTAAAAATGTACAGTTTTATGCCGATGAAATGGCACTCACTCCCAAACAACTCAATGCCATTACCAAACAAGTACTCGGTAAAACCGCCCTCAAAGTAATTCAAGAAGCGACCATCGAGAAGGCTCAAGCCTTTATTTTGCAGTCTACCGAAACCTTTTCTGAAATTGCTTACCGCCTTGGTTTTGACGAATTGAGTAACTTTTCCCGCTTATTTAAACGCATTACTGGGCACTCCCCCAACGTATTTCGGGCTTCTCGCCTAAAGTGATAAACCCTTCTCCTTTTTTGATAAGCGCTTTCCAGTGATTTACGCCCACCTTTGTAACGTAATCATTAAGCAAATCACAAAAAAGGGCTTTATGAATAACTATCACTTTTATACACACACAGTTCGCCTGTTTTATGAGCTCTTAGAACAAAAAGACCTCAAACGCTGGATGAAACTCTGGGCCAAGGATGCGAAGAATATTTTTCCTTATTCGAGCTTGCCTATGCCCCATACATTAGAAGGAATTGTCAACATTCGGCAATTCTGGAGCAGCACCCCTAAAATGTACGCTCGGCTATCATTCCTCGTGAACGAGATTTATATCAAGCCTCACAAAGCTACTGTATTTTTTGAGAGTCATCACCTCATCAGAGATAGCCCAAAGCATCATAAAGATCTCAACATTGGAGTATTTGAGTTCAACGAACGAGGTAAAATCCAATGTTATACCGAATACTTTGACCCTATCAATTTGGGACAAACTTTTCAAATGCTTCACATTACCAAAATGCCTGGTAGTACAGACAAATAAATTTATTTCAAATAAAAAATGCCTATTGGTGATACTACCCTTACCCCCCAATAAGAGAGGCCTGGTATTACTAAACTTCCTTAACTTTTTAAACTAAATATACTATGAACTTCATTTCAAACTTCAAGAAAAATCTTATGATCATTAGAATGGTTTTATTGTTAGGACTCTTTCAGATCACCCAAATCAGTTATGCCCAGATTCCAGTAGCAGTAATGGTAGGAGAAAAGCAAATGCAACATGAGTTCTTCTTCTTTAAAGATATTGATAAAAAGGGGCGATTCAATGTGTTCACCATGGGGCAATTTGCCGTAGATTATGATCAGGAAGCTTTTAATAGCTCTTTGATGAGTACCCAGATCACGTATAACTTTGTTCCTGGTTTAGGTGTTGCTGGTGGCCTGTCTTTTTCTAACCAGCAATTTA
>DMXI01000197.1 GCA_003483885.1 Microscillaceae bacterium | reverse complement strand
ATTTGGTCTATTGCCATTGACCCCAACAACGTAAATACCGTTTTTTTGGGCAACTCGGCAGGCCAAATTATGAAATCTACCAATGGCGGTGGCTCTTGGTCAGAAATTGCCCGAGTGAGTGGTACGCCTCGAAGAATTTTAATCCATCCTAATGGGCAACGCATTTTTGTGGGAACCACCAGAGCACTTTATCGCTCTAATAATGGAGGGAGCAGCTTTAGTACCATATTCAGTGCAAGGGCCGAAGATGTAGAATTTAAACCAGGCAATACCAATGTGGTATATGCTTGTGGTAATAGCTTCTATCGTTCCACCGATGGAGGAGCTAACTTTAGTACCATTACCAGCGGTGGTAATGGTGAGCGAATGAAAATGGCCGTTACCCCTGCTGATCCTGATGTAGTATATTTTGTTCAAAAGCGTGGGAGTAGCTTTGGTTACCTGTACCGCTCTACCAATGGAGGAGCAAGTTTTAGTCTTCGAGCCAATTCTGGCAGTGTATCTACCAATGATGTTTACTTTACCCAAGCGTCACGAGATATGGCCATTACCGTGTCTAACACCAATGCCAATGAAGTACACGTAGGAGGAATGAACTATTCCAGATCGTTGGATGGAGGTGTTAGTTTTACTACCCTGGCTACCTGGAGTTCACCCAATGACCGATCGTATGTACATGCCGATATTGAGGTAATGCAATACATCGATGGGGTTATTTATGTAGGTTCAGATGGTGGTATCTTTAGAAGTAGAGACCGAGGAAACAATATGGCCGACCTTACCCAAGGTGGTTTGGCCGTAAGGCAATATTATCGCATTGGTGGTGCGGCTACCGATGCCAATATGATTGTAGGAGGGGCTCAAGACAATGGCACCAATATTATGAGTGGTTCCAGTCGTAATTTTAAAGAATGGCTGGGAGCCGATGGCATGGAGTGTTTTATTGACCATAAAAACAAGAATGTTGTATATGGCACTGTTCAGTTTGGTTCTTTGTACAAAAGTACCGACGGAGGAAATAGTATTGGTAATATTAGCAAACCTGGAAACTTCAGTGGAGAGTGGGTAACGCCTTTTATGATGGATCCTATTGATAATAGAACGATCTATGTAGGCTATAGCGATTTGTACCGAAGCAATAACGGGGGAAGTAGTGGAAGCTGGCGTAATCTTACCCAAAGCATTAATTTAGGGGGGAGATTGGATGAAATGGCCATTGCTGCTTCTAACAATAACTACATATACATTGCACAAGAAGGACGCGTATGGCGTACCAAAAATGGCCGAAGTTCAAATCCTACCTGGGTAGAAGTGAGTAATTTCAGCGGAAATGTGAATTTTATTGCCGTAGATCCTAATAACCCTGAGCGGGTAGCCATTGCTGCTACTGGTTCTAGAGTATATGTGTCTGTAAATGCAGGGAGCACCTGGACCAATATCCGGGGTAATTTACCTAATATATCGGCCCAATGCGTAGTGTTTGACGATACTCCTGCCAATGGATTATACGTAGGGATGCAATCGGGTGTATATTATACCAATGATAACCTAAGTGGCTGGGAGCCTTTTTCTACCAATCTGCCAAGGGTACAAACTTCTGAATTGGAAATCCATTATCCAAGCCGCAAGATTAGAGTAGCTACTTATGGCCGAGGCATTTGGGAAGCCGATTTGTATGACGAAGTGGCCACTGAAATCACTGCACCGAGCAATTTGGTAGCACAGGTAGACGAAAAAAATGTAATCTTGACTTGGAAAGACAATTCAAACAATGAAAATGGCTTTACCATTGAAAGAAGTAATGGAGGCGCTTTTACTCGAATTGATTTTGTAAGCACCAATACCCAAACTTTCACCGACAGCGATTTGGCTGAAGGTACTTATACTTATCGGGTACGTGCCTATGATAGTGACAAATATTCTAGCTATTCTAATTCAGTACAAGCAGTAATTACAGGAATTGTAAATCCGCCCAATATTGTGGATAACTGCGACGGGTGTACCGTATATGACACCAACAGTGAAGAGACTAGCCGAGCTGACCAAGGCAAAGAAAAGGCAGCTGATGGTGATCCAAACACCTACTGGCACACCAACTGGTACGATGATAATAGTTCGCATCCACATTTTATTGCGGTTGACTTGGGGCAGCAGCGAGACTTGGTAGGTTTTTCTTATCAAGGCCGACAAACGGGTACTACTGGAATGGTGAAAGACTATGTATTGTTTGGTTGGGATGGTAGCAATTGGCAACAACTGTCTACTGGATCGTTCCAAAAATCTACCTTGAAGCAAACCGTAGACTTTGCCAAATTCCGTTGTCGTTATGTTTACTTCCGGGCATTGTCTGAAGTAGACGGCAAACGATGGGCCTCAGTAGCAGAATTTACGGTAAGATATGAGCGCCAAAACAATGCCCGACAAGCGAGTCAACAAGTGGTGGCCAATACAAAGCGCCCCAAAGTAGATTTGCACGATTTTTCAGGAATCAAGGTTTTTCCAGTTCCATTCCAAGATCAATTGAATGTTCAAGGAATTACTTCTCGTAAGGCCATTCGTTCTATTAGATTGATTGGGGTAGATGGCATTACCCGAAGAACCCGAGTAAGTACCAAAGGCAACCTGATTACAATTGATACTAGTAGACTTCCCAAAGGCTTCTATGTATTGTATTTTGAAGAACATGGGGTAGCCAAAAAAGTGAGCCTTCTAAAAAAATAGGAGAATTAAATTTATACATCGTAAATGGATGGTGCTTATCGCAAGTGCCATCCATTTTTGTCTAAAGGATAATCGGGTTTTAATGGATAACCTGTATTTATAAAGACCTGCCTTACCTCTTAAATGACAAGCCATTAAATAATATAATATTTCTAAAAAATAATCCTACCTTGTGGCAATCAAAGCCAGTTGTTCTTAATAACTGACAGTTAAATCATTACCTAAACAATTATTGCCCTTATGGAACCTAAACTAAAATTTGAGATCATTCCCCAGGAACTATACGTAGAGTTTTTCCCTCATGAAGTGATTCTGCCAACGGAAACGAATCAAACCATTGCTACTACCGCTTTTGTATCGAAAGGGCTTCGTAAACATGGCCAAAAAGAGCTTTTGGTGGTAGTTAAAGATGGTTTGGTTGCCAAAGATGACTTACTTCAATCAATCGGGATGCTTGTCAAAACCATTTATCAATTGGCAGCTCAAGGTAGAATAGTAGATGTAGGTGATTTTACCCAGTTTGGACAAAGCGATCTGTTTGGCTGGAAAGGGATTGTATATGCCGATGCTGCTGCCGTAAGCCAAATACCACTGGATGAACCTGCCTTGGCGATGTTATTTTTATCATTGGAAGAGGTACAAGCAGTACAAGAGTATGGCTCATTGCGAATTTTGTCTATGTTGGGTAAAAAATACCGCTATTACCCCAATCCTTATTGGAATGAATTGAACCGGGACCATTTACCAATCCAAGCAATGAAAGAGCGAAGTTTAGTGACCCGAATAGGAGGAAGACTCACATTAAATGGAGCCCATATTACTTTGCACAATGACCAAATTACCCTACAGGTATCCCAATCTGTCAATGTTGAATTCCCTCCACAAGGGATTCCTACTGATCAGCCAGTGGCTATATTTCCAGGATTAAATGAAATGGCCAATGGATGCCTCACTTTTACTTTTGATGATCAAACGCAAGGTCCAGAAGCCATTACCCCTCCCAATAGTGATGGGTCTCATATTGGTGGCTGTGTCATCGTGGCAGGTGCAGGACAAGACACTTATAGTGCTCGTATTGCCGAAGATGGTTTTGCGATGTTGCTTACCAACGATCAATGGAACACCTGGTGGCAAGCGTTTCAGAACAAGCAGGATTTTTCGATACCTTCCTCTTCTCTGAGTTTTAAAATGCAGTTTGTTTAGACAATATTCCACAGTCGATCTGATAATCAAGTACTAGCTTTGACTAAAATCATCTATTGTTTAGAGATATTTAAAGTCTACCTTGGGAGTTGATAATATCTTACTGTAATGTTTGAGAAAAGCAACAGGTGATTGTCATCACTCCCTACTAAAAAAGAAAAATCATCGCGTTTAATCAATTTTGAGCCATAAACCTGTTACTTTCGTAGTTGGTCTGTATAGTTTTGTGTACCTATTAAAAAGTATACCAGGAAAATACTGCTGATTTATGAATAAATTACTGCTTTGCTTGTCGTTTTGCTTTGTGCATTTTTTAGCTTGTCATTGTGGAGTACAAGCGCAAAATATTCCACTAGGAACCTGGCGCACCCACGCATCTTACCAGTCAGTTAAAAATGTAGCCATTGGTGGCAACCGAATCTATGCGGCAAGTAACAATGGCTTCTTTTATCTAGATAAAGCCGATCAAACCCTGAACATATTGTCTAAAGTAAGCGGCTTGAGTGATACCGAAATTAGTGAGATTGCTTACCATGAGGGGCTACAAACTTTAGT
The DNA here is from genome assembly GCA_003483885.1 of Microscillaceae bacterium. GTDB lineage: Bacteria > Bacteroidota > Bacteroidia > Cytophagales > Microscillaceae > Microscilla. The sequence goes on along the minus strand of DMXI01000197.1, from coordinate 43,464 downwards.
GATTGCCTACCAAAATGGAAATCTGGATTTGCTCAAAACCGACGAAATTGTCAACATTCCGCTGATCAAAAATAACCAAGCAATCAATACCTCTCGACAGATCAATCATGTGTTCATTAATGGCAACGATGCATTGCTTTCGCTTGATTTTGGAGTGGTAGTTTTGGATGTTTTACGCAACGAAGTCAAGGCCACTTATCAGAACTTAGGGATAAACGGACGCAGCATTGCCATTCGTGGAGCTACCATTTCTCAGGACAGCATTTACCTGGCTACTGAAAATGGGGTATATTTTGCCCCGTTTAATGACAACGTAAATCTTCAGGATTTTAATAACTGGCAGAGATTCGAGAATACCAGCGGGATAGATACTCTAGGTTTTCAACACATTGTTACTTTTCAGAATAGGGTTTATGTAGCGCGTGGTAATAATGAACTATATGTGTACAACCATAACCAAACCTGGAGTCAAGTAGCATTGCCTGCTCCAGTTGCTCCTGGTACCGGTAATATTCGTGACCTGAATGCTTCGCCTAATCAATTAGCGGTGTGTTTAGATGACAGAATACAGGTTTTGGATGCACAGAATCAAGTGCAAACTGTGGCGAACACCCGCCTAACGACTCCTTTGGCTAGTCAATATGATGCTGATGGAACCCTTTGGATAGGAGACAACATTAATGGTTTGGTACAAAATGCCAGTGGCAACTTTCAGTCTTTTTTTCCAAATGGACCTGCTCGGGCACAAAGTCAGTTTTTGGGTAATTTCCAAAATCGCATTGTAGTGCTTGCAGGGGGATATCTATCCGATGGAACCCCTCAAAATGCCAATGCTGGCTGGTACCTGTTTGAGGGTGCTCAGTGGCAAAATTTCAATGCCTTTGACCCGTTGAATTCTCAAGCCATTGCGGATATCAAGGATTTTTCAGCAGTAAAATTCAATAACAACGATCAAAAACTCTACCTGGGATCTTACCAGTCAGGCTTATATACTTTCGGAAACAACGCCCTTACTCAAGTAACCGATGCCCCTCTAAGAACCAATACCACCGACAATACCAGAAGGGTAACAAGCATTACCGTAGATGCAGAAGGAAGTCTCTGGGTAACCAACCCCTCTAATGATATCAACAAACGCTTTTTGCACGGGCGTGACAGCCAGGGAAATTGGGAAAGTGTCATTGCTCCTGCTACAATGACAGGTGCTCCCCGAGGAGTCATTACCTCGTTTAGTGGGTATTTATGGGTACGCCTCGATCCATTGGGAGGCAATGGTATTTGGGTGTATGATCCAGCGCAACGTCGCAGCAAAATACTAAACAATCGGGTAAACAATGGCAACTTGCCCAGCACCAATGTATACAGCCTGGTAGAGGACAAAGAAGGACAAATATGGGTAGGAACTGATCGGGGAGTAGCAGTATTTTTTAATCCTGGTGATGCGTTTCAGGCTGCAATAGATGCCACTAAACCTATTTTTGACGGACAAAACCTGCTACGGGCCGAAACAGTAAATACCATTGCCGTAGATGGAGGTAATCGCAAATGGATGGGCACTAACAATGGCTTGTGGCTTTTCAACCCAGATGGTACTCAGTTGGTAAGCAACTTTACTACTAAAAATAGTCCTTTGCCCTCTGATGTTATTCTTGATTTGGCCATTCAGCCCCAAACTGGCGAAGTATTCATTGCCACCGACAAAGGAGTAGTTTCTTATCGGGGAACCGCCACTGAAGGCACTGCCACTCATCAACAAATCAAGGTGTTTCCTAATCCAGTACGGCCTAATTATACTGGGTTGGTAGGAATTTCGGGGCTAGTAGCCAATGCTCGGGTAAAAATCACCGATACTTCAGGCAAGCTTATTTACCAAACTCAAGCGCAGGGTGGTACTGTAAGTTGGGATTTACGCGATTACACGGGTTTTCGCGCCAAAAGCGGTATTTATTTAATTTTTAGCACCAACGCCGATGGTACCGAAACCCTAGTGACCAAAATTGCGGTCTTGGAGTAAGTTCTGAAGAGTATAAACGATGTTTTTCTGCGATGAAATCTATTGTAACAAAAAAAAATATCATCGAGCAACTGCTCCAGCCATTTGATCAAAACAATTCACCTGGTTTGGCCTTAGGCATTATTCAAAAGGAGGCATTTGTTTTTAAAAAGTGCCTGGGTCTGGCTAATCTAGAAGATCAAGTACCTATTACCAGCCAAACAGTGTTTGATGTCGGATCTATGGCCAAACAATTTACCGCGGCTTGTGTAGCATTATTGATTGAACAAGGAGAAGTATTGCTAGAAGATGGCATCGAACAGTTTTTCCCGCAAATGCCTGACTATGGACACTCCATCAAACTCAAACATTTGATATATCATACCAGTGGATTGCAGGATTACCTCGAATTGGCTTATTTGAAAGGACTAGATGATTATGCCCATTACGATGCTGATTTTGCGCTCCAATTGATATTTAGCCAACCCATATTAAATTTTATTCCTGGGAGCGAAGAACGCTATAGTAATACCAATTATTTGTTATTAGGGCAAATTGTTCAATTGGTTTCAGGCCAGAGCTTGCGTCAATTTGCAGCTGATAATATTTTTACTCCATTGGGCATGCACCAGACTTTTTTCCAGGACAATGCCAACGAACTCGTCCCACATCGCGCAATTGGTTATGCCATAAGCCCAGCCGATCAAGTAGAGAAATTTGTATCTGGTAGTAGTGTGGTAGGAGATGGAGGACTATGCACCTCACTAGATGATTTACTCAAATGGGATCATAATTTTTATCACAATCAATTGGGTGAAAAAAAAGCCAACTTCAATGACCTTTTATTGACTCCTGGAATATTAAATGACGGAACTCGTTTTGATTATGGTTTTGGCCTATTATTAGGGAATTACAAAGGAGTGTTTGCAGTACGTCATGGAGGGGCATTTGCGGGCTATTGTGCCGAGATGATTCGCTTTCCTCAAGAACAGTTATCCATTGTTTGTCTTGCAAACCGATCAGCCCTGGCACCCTGGACCTTGGTAGAGCAAGTGGCCAATATTTTGTTTGACTTTGAACAAAATACTGATACTAAAACAAGTATTCACCCTTCCCCAAATAGCTTTGAACCACTAAAAAATATACCCAAGACATTACTGGAACAATACATTGGTTATTACGATTTAGGAGCCGCCTCTCCTCTGGAAATTATCCAAAAAGAAGAAAAATTATTACTTAAGTATGGAGCAGAAGATGAATTAACTATTTTGCCTAAAACTCCCCAGGTTTTCCTGGAGACGAATTATGATATTGAAATTCAATTTGTAAACTTCCAACCAGATAAAAAGCCGTTTTTAGTTTTTAAAACGGCTCAACAGGAAATTATTGCTGCTAAAATACCAGCACCTAATCAAGTATTTTCTGACCTCACTACCTATACTGGGGATTATTATTGCGCTTCGCTCAAGGTTGTATATTGCCTATTTATGAAAGATAATGCCTTGTATTTAAGCATAGACTTCGGTAAACCAATGTCTTTACACTTCTCAGAAGCCGATTTTGCCGAAACAATCTTAGGAATTCTTCGTTTTTTTAGAGACAGTCAACAACAAGTAACTGGTTTTTGGTTAAATGCCGAACGCACCGATCATTTAGAATTCATAAAGTTGCCGTAAATGAATTCATTCGCTTTCAGGAATGATAAAACCAACCTCGCTGAAAACATTTGACTTTCAGTAATTATTGGAATCCACATATCTTAGGAGAACTGAATAGTTTATATACTAAAGTTGCGAAGTTCAAAGATGAGCTTGTTTGGCGCAAATACCACCACGAGGAGAACTATTTATGGTTGTTAAAGGAACTTTGTTGATAGACTTTCGTGAATAGACTGTAGAAGTAAGTGTTAATGATATAATTATTGTACCCAAAAGGGAAAGTACAAGTGCTGTTGTTTGAACCCAAAAATACGCTTAATGCTGGCAATCAGTCAATCAGTAACTTCACACAAAAATATTTAGAAAAAGAAGTCGTTTCGACTTCAAAATTTAATTGGTTTTAGCTTTTTATTTTAGGGAGTTTAATGAAGCAAATATTAGTGATATATGGCCCTCCTTACTCTGGAAGTAGTCATACTGGTTTACAAATTGCCGAACATTATGGAGGCATTTCTTTATCATTGGGAGATTTGATTCGCAAAGAAATTCGAGAAAAATCTAAAATGGGAAAGCTATTGCCAGACTATCTGCAAAAGGGACAAGTAATGCCCCAAGTATTGGTAGAACAGCTTATCCTGGAAAGTTTTGCAAAACACCAAGCCGAAGATTTGCTCGTATTTATCAATTTTCCTAAAAATCAGTTTCAAGCGGAGGCCATTGCAGAAATAGGCGCTTCATTCGGATTTACGATGACTCAAGTAGTGGCACTTGTTATTCGAGAGCAAATGATTATTGAGCGCATGCAAAAATCTAATACCAAAGATGTAGAAGCTATTTGGGAGAAACTGGAAGGGTATTATACCAATGTATCTTTCGTAATGAATCATTACGATGATTTAGGGCAACTGTCAGTCATAGATTTTAGCGAAGATGTGGATGATTTAACCAAAAAAATCTCTGAAATTACAGGACTCCCAGGCTAATCGCTATATTTTTTTACCCACCTTTAGTCACTTTGCACTAATTAATATTTCATTTACAAACTTATTGCCCTAAATTAGTGTTGTCATTGAGAAACATACCCATATTTTACGTGCTAAATGTCTTCTACTAAAGAAAAAATAGTATTAAAAGCAATTGAGGTTTTTAACAAACAAGGAGTTAAAAACACTACCTCACGCGATTTAGCTGATGCTTTAGGCATTAGTCGAGGAAACCTATCCTATCATTACAAATCAAAGGCAGAGCTATTCAAAGATGTGTATCGACATATATTTGAGACCAACGAAATAGAAATTATGCCTCAAGGATTGGTGACCTTAACCCATTTTCATGAATTGTTTAAACAAATGATTGATTTTCAGGATCAATACCGTTTTTTCTTTCTCGATATCATAGAAATTTTGCGCGACTACCCCAATATAGGCAAACGATATCGGCGACGTGCTCACCGTCGGGTAGACCAAGCCCGGGCCTTGATTAATTATTACATTGGCAGTGGATTGTTTGAACCTGAGCCTATTCCTGGTATTTATGACCAGTTGACCAATGCGGTATGGATGGTACGGGTGTTTTGGCTCAACCAAGTCTGGATTAAGCAAGGAAGAGAAGAAGGGTCAGAAAACGGAGACATTTTGATGGATAAAAAAAATGCTTTGGAGGCGATTTGGGCTTTGCATTATCCCCATTTAACTGCCAAAGGCAAAGAAGAATACTTTGAAATTATGCAATTGGTAAAATAACCCCAGAATTAGAATTATAAACATTAAAAAATGAACACACTGTGAGACACAAGGAAAAATTATGGACTAAAGACTTTATCTTATTTTGTTTGTCTTATCTCTTAATGGCCGCAGGATTTTACTTTTTATTGCCTACGTTACCCGTTTTTGTTACAGAGGTATTGGGCGAAGACAAAAGTAAAATTGGCTACATCATTGGGTTTTATGCACTTTCAGCTTTATTAATCCGACCATTTAGCGGCTATGCGCTCGATTCATTAGGGCGTCGGCGAGTATATCTACTTTCTATGCTGATGTTCACCCTGGCTACTTTCTTATACAGCTATGCTGCTACTTTTATGTGGTTATTGGCACTCAGATTATTTCACGGTTTGGGTTGGGGGATGATTACAACAGGGGGAGGTACTATACCTGCCGACTTGGTACCCAAACAAAGAAGGGGAGAAGGAATTGGATATTTTGGGCTTTCTATCACCTTGTCAATGGCCATTGGTCCTTTGCTTGGTTTATGGATGCTACAAGAAACCAGTTTCGATTTTCTGTTTTATGCTACTTTTGGCATTACGGCCGTTTCGTTGGGCTTAGCTTATTTGGTAAAATACCCTGACATTGCGCACAAAGCAGCCACCGTTTCTGAAGAGCAATCAACCCCAAAATCTAGTAAAAAGAAAGTTAAAATGTTTGAAACCAAAGCAAGCCATGCCTCTATAGTGGTATTTTTGTTTTGTGTGGCCTATGCCAGTGTATTTTCGTTTGTCGCTGTTTTTAGTCAAGAAAACAAACTAGGACACAGTGGCTTGTTTTTCTTTCTCTTAGCTATCGGAGTAGGCATATCTCGCCCATTGGCTGGTAAAATGATGGATCGGAGAGGCCCCAACCAAATTATGCTTTTGAGCTTTTTATTGGGTTTTGCAGGCTTTATTACCCTGTCCTTGAGTAGCCATTCTTTATTTTTATTCCTTTTGGCAGGCTTTATCATTGGTATTGGCTGTGGGTCTATCATTCCTACTTTGCAAACAATGATTATGAACATGGTATTGCCCGAAAGACGAGGGGCCGCCAATGCTACTTATTATGCCGCTGTAGATTTAGGCATAAGCATAGGCTCAGTCGTATTGGGTTATGTAGCCACCTGGACATCCACCGCTTTTATGTTTCGCATATGTGCCTGTATGTTTGTGGTAGCTGGTGCGTACTTTTTTTCTACAGCTTACAAACATTACCTGAGAAATACCTTGGCCATGAGCTAGCACTAGCTCTAGATATTATCATCATAAAACCTAACCATACTTTCTGGTAGGTTTTTCTGTTTTATATCCACCTTGATTTTATTACAATTGATTGTTTTTTGATTTTTTAGGTAAGAAATTTGGTGCACATAAATTACTATGAAAAAGCAACGAGGTTTCAACATATTTAAATTATCTGCTACGTTTATCAATGCCTTGGTATTGATCTATTTCACGTTTCAGTTGCTCAATCAGCCCTTTCTGCACGGCAATGAAATGCCTTTGATTCAAGGAGCGGCTTATTTCAAAAATATCATCTTAAACATAGAAGATAAACCAGCCAAAAAGGACTTCATGTTTATTGATGTGGCCTATGACAAACAACTCATAGATAAACTGGATACCAATGGTTTTGCCATAGGCAAACAACCCATCATAGACAGAAAAAAATTAGCGAGATTTTTCAATATCCTCAACAGCAAGCCCAACAACCAAAAGTTTGTCATTTGTGATATCTTCTTTGCCGATCCTTCTCAGCCCGACGATTGCGTAGGAGATACCATATCGCCTGATGTGCAGCTAAAAGCAGAATTGGCTAAGATGAAAAACGTGGTTTTATCTTATCATTTCAAAAACGATGTTGATAGCCTCGATTTACCTATATTTTTAGATGCTCCTCGTGGCATTGCCGACTATACTACTACCAACAATACCTTTCTGAAATTTAGCCTTTTGTACCGTGATACCATCAAGTCCTCGCCCTTGATTATGTACGAATACTTGCATAAGCAAAAACTCAAAAAGAAAAATGGCTTTTATTGGCTCAACAACAATCGGGTACTCAAGTCATTTATTGTAGATTTTAGAATTCGTAATTATGACTTATTCATTGCGCAGGATCATTACAAGGTAGATAACTTAGATGCATTACTTACCTTGGATGATAAAGAGGTACTAGAACACGTAAAAGACCGTATTATCATTATTGGGGATTTCCAAACCGATAAACACGAAACCATTTATGGCGAAACCGTAGGCCCCTTGATTTTGCTCAATACCTATTTAGCTCTGCTCAATGGCGACAATGTGGTCACGCCGCTGTTCTTGCTATTTTTGTTTATATGTTTCTTTGGTCTTTCGGTGATGGTATTTTATCCCAGTAACTTATTTGAGAAATGGCTCATCAAAACCTTTGAAAATACGCAATTTAAGTATGCCATTACCTTTTTGAGTTACATGTCTATTCTGATCGCGACTTCTTTATTGTCATTTTTTGTGTTCAATACCCACTTAAGCATTTTGCTGTTGACCATTTATCTTTGGGCACTCAAAAACGCCACCCGTTTTATCTATCTCCAGGTAGGCTGGGTGACCAAGGAAAAGCGAAAGCAGCCTAATTCAGAGATGGAAGCCGCCTAGTAGCAACTACTTGGGTAAAATTGCTGATCACCCCAAAAGGTAAAATTCAACGAAAACCTGCCAAACCACATTTTATTGGGCAATTTTACACATCTTCATATTCCTTTATGGCTCCTTATTTTTCAACCTTCTTAGCTTTCGAGGTTCACATTATTGCCAAAAATGAACCTGATTTGAAAATGAAGAGACGAAAAATGAGGCTTGCATCTGCTGAAAAACTTTGAACAAAAAATATAATTTTATGAAAAGTGCAGTAAAAACCTGGCTTGATGAAGTTGTAACTACTTCTAAACAAGAATTTTCGATCTTAGAATCAAAAATGCCACCTAATATCTATCAGGCTACTGGTCACCCCGAAAATTGGTCAATGAAGGACATCTATTCACACTTAACATATTGGATTGAAGTATTTTCTCATAATGTTAAAGCATCAATAAATTGTACTCCCAAAATTGATACTAGTAATTATAAAATTCTAAATGATGAAACTTGGAAACTACGAAACACATTAACTTGGGATGAAGTAAGACAAGCATTGGATAATGTATTTCTAGAGTCTCAATCTTTACTTATAAGAATATTAGATGAACAATTAATGGATAAATCCATCTTAACAATTCAAGGTCAAGCGTTGATAGCTGATTACTTATATGAATTTATTGAGCATCCAATGTGGCATTGGATCGGCTTATATCTTAAAGCTAATGATAAAGATTCTGCTCTTGATTGTTTAGAAAGAGTTGAGAGTTCTATTTTTAATGAAAATTTTTCAAAATGGTTAATACCAGTAAGGAAGGCTGTAATTAAAAATCGAAAAAGGATTACATAGATTTTTATTTGTTAAGTGGTGAAAATTTTCTCTCTTTTTTAACTTAATGTTTTGTATGAAAGATATAGCTTTTAAATGTAACACTTGTGTAATTGAAGAATTGCCACTGCCTTATGTGCTATATCCAGGGCATTATGGAGCTTTTATTGGGTTTCAAGAAAGTCAGGAAGGTTGAAAAATAAGGAGTCATAGAGGAGTATGAAGATGTGTATAGCATATAACATCAAAATAAAACTCTATGACTAGAACAATAGTATCGAATGAAAACTTTATCATCAAGCTATTTTGTATAATAGACGATCTCCTTAAAGTCGTAGAAAAACTTCAAATACAGTCTCAAGTAAACAAAGGTGGGGCAAACTCTAAACTCAGTAACTCAGAAGCCGTAGTACTTACTGGTTTACGGTTTAAAAGCTTACCGTACCTAAAGACAAAAAGCGAAAAAGATATCAAGCATTTTTCGCTTTTAGAACACACTTAGTTAGAAAGTGCTTGGTTAAAATCATCCATCAAATCCTGGGCATCCTCAATACCTACCGACATCCGCATCAAAGCATCGCTAATACCTACGTTTTGTCGTTGTTCAGGCGTGAGTTTAGCGTGAGAAGTAGTCGCTGGCTCACAAATCACCGTTTCTACCCCTCCCAAACTCATAGCTGGTTGAGCAACCTTTAACTTCCGTAAAAAAGCCTGTGCAGTGCCTGCTTCCTCAGTCAGTTCAAACGATAGCATGGCCCCAAACCCTTGCATCTGAGCTTTGGCAATATCGTGTTGTGGGTGGCTGGCTAGCCCTGGATAGTATACTTTTTTTACCTTAGGGTGATTTTCTAAAAACGCGGCAATCTTTTCTGCATTCTGGGTTTGTTGCTTTACTCTCAGTGCCAGAGTTTTTAGACTTCGTTCTAGCAAATAGCAAGTATTGGCATTGAGGCTTCCGCCAAAGTGCGCAGCCGTACTTTTTACTTGGCCAATAATTTCTTTGGAACTGACAATAGCCCCACAACAAATATCACTGTGACCACCCAAATACTTGGTACCGCTGTGCATGACAATATCAATCCCCATTGGAATAGGATTTTGATTGATAGGACTCGCAAAAGTATTATCAATCATCGTCATTACCCCATATTGTTTGGCCAAAGCCACCACCTTTTGAATATCGGTAAGCCTCAGCAATGGATTTGAGGGAGTTTCTATATAGATCAACTTGGTATTGAACTGAATTGCCTCTTCGAACATGTCTATGTTGGTAGCATCAGAGAGAGAATATTCAATACCAAAACGAGGAAAATCAGTTGTGATAAAATGCTGAGTACCTCCATACAAATCGCTTTGAAACAATACGTGTTCCCCATTCTTAACCAATGAAAGCAAAGTAGTACTGATCGCTGCCATACCTGAGCTAAAAATCAAGGCATCCTCTCCTGACTCAAGCGCGGCCAGCTTCTGGGCAATGCTATCTTGATTAGGAATATTGAAATAGCGAGGATAAGTGCGTGCATCGGTATCTAAATAACCAAAAGCAGTAGAGGTATAAATAGGAGAATTGACCCCTGGTTGGTTTTCATTATGGAGCGTGCCCTGGTGTACACACAAAGTTTCTTTGGAGGTTTTATTGGCCATTATATACAAGAGGTTTTAAAATGATAAAGGTGTAGGAAGATTATCCTTTCTTGGGTCTTTTCTTGCGCTTTTTTGCCTGCCATTGCCAGTAGAAATAAGGAAAAACAGGCAAAGGAAATACTTCCTGGGCATTAATGTCTGAAAAAAAAGCATTAATTGCTACTAATTCAATGCGTAGATTTCTAAGGAAGGCCCATTTATTTTTATAAAACGGCGCAATACGAAAACCATAGTTAAACTGATGTTTCCGAGGGATGTTTTCCAGGTAAGTAAGCGTAGATCCATAGGTATACGCCATATGATAACTGATCCATTTAGAACCACGATAAGACAAGCTCAATGAAAAGTTAGGGTTCCAATTATTGCTAAAGGTCTTCGTTTGAAAGTTGAGTGAATCCTTGTTTTGCATAATTAATTCCCCAATGTAATCTACCCCAACCGATAGATCGAGAAACCATTTTTTATTGATTTTATAACCAATGACCGGCTTAAAATGAAAGTAAGAGCCATTTTCCCACATCGTTAGATTGGGCGTATCAAATCTCTGTAGTGTATCCCAAAAATGGACAAACATCGTCTCTATAGCAAAGGTAGGGATAAGCCCTTGCTGGGTATTGAATCGATACCTAAAATTGAAACTTGGGATAGGTCTTTTCAGTTCTGAGAAAGCGCCAAAAATCCAAGGCAATAAATCAATCTGGGCCGTGAGTTTGTCTGTAATTCCTACAAATGCCCAGCTTGGAAAAGGAAGGGTTTGAATTGACTGAGCATAAATCCATTCTCCTTTTTTTAAAGTGTAAGGAGAAATGCCATCCACTGGGTGTAGATAAGGATCATCCAGGATTGGATTTATTCTAAGAGTAGTTGTGATATCAGATTGCCCAAAAGAAACTTGTACCAAAAGCAAATGCAACACGATGAGCCATGTTGCATTTGTTTTTGGTAACGGTAATAAGTTACAATAATATTCTTTCTTAAACATACCCTAGAGAAATCTAACCTTATTTACGCCCGGTTTCTGCCGCTGCTTCTTCTATTTTTTTCTTTACTACGATCTGAATCGGTTCCAATGAAATATTAGATTGAATCTTGTTCATTCCAGGAATGAGCTTAGGCGAAAAGCTTCGATCAGCACTATTGAAGCCCTTTTGGGTAATGGTTTGTGTAAAGTTGGGTTTATCAACGGGCAAAGGTGTACTATAATTACCATTACGATCACTGTAGAAGGTTTTGATGACTTGTTTGGTCTTACTATCTGTAATCGTAATCTTAGCGCGCATTCCCCGCTGTGTTTTTTTATTTTTGATGATCCCAGCCAATAGCAACTGTATAGGCTTTTTCTTCACAATAGGGGTAAGCTTTACATTAGAAACAACTCGATTGAGTCCGGTTTTAAGCGTTGGGCTAAAACTTTTGTTAAATTCGTCAAAGTCTACCTGAGTTACTTCCTGCATAAAACTAGACTGATTCACTGGAATTTTTACTTTGTACAAACCGGTAATGGGATTACTATAAACCGTTTGAATGACTTTTTGAGTCTTGGTATCTCTAATGACAACCTTGGCTTTCATTGCTTTGGATGTTTTGCTATTGGTAACTACCCCCATCAGCATCAGCGATTTACCAGCGAGTACTGTATTGTTTTTATTGGGTACCAATGGCACATCAGAAATGATTTCGTTGAGTCCATTATGCAGTGAGGTATTAAATTTCTTGTTGAACGAACCATAATTCATCTTCTTTACCTCCTGAATAATATTAGGGTTTTTGGTAGGCAATACAATGGCATATTCTCCAGTATAAGCATTGCTTCGGGCACTGGCAATCACTTTATTGGTAACCGCATCTTTGATGGTGATCACGGCCCCTAAACCTTTTTTAGTATCTACATCGGTTACTTTGCCCGAAATCATCAAAGTAATAGAAGGCTTAATTTGAGGATTGGCATTTTTTACATCCGCATAATAAATATCCCCTTGGCGAACAAAGTAAGCATCATCGCCCGAAGCAGGCATAATGAAGCCATAATCATCTAAGTAAGTATTGAATGGTGCCCCAAGGTTCACCACTTTTCCGTGACTACCATCAGGATTGATCGTGGTTTTTAAGATCTCAAGACCTCCGTATCCACCATACCCATCAGAAGCAAAATACAGGGTTTTGCCATCGGCTGCCAAAAACGGGGAGCGTTCATTACCTCTGGTACTCACCGAAAGTCTTCGCAAATAAGACCATCTTCCATAGCGACCTTTTTTGCTGATATACAAATCCATTTTGCCATCATATACACCCACTGCTACAATAAATGTTCTGCCATCAGCCGACATAGTAGCCCCATCAGTCGCATAATTATTGGGACCCCGATTAAAAATTTGTTTTCTGGATCTGTCTTTAAAAAACTGGTTAATACCATCTCCTAAGCCTTTAGGGCGCATCCAGCGGTTGCCATAACGTTGGGCTCTATAATAAGGACCACCTCTGCGTTCCCAGCCTCCAAACCAGCTTTGAAAATATACTGTTTGGCCATCTGGTGAAATATTGGGTTCATCTTCTCCTGAACGAGAATTGACGGTAGAAGGCAAACACCGAGGGTAAGACCAATTGCCCTTAATGCGTGTAGAGTACCAAATATCACCGTCGTGTTCCCATTTACCTCGATAGCGAGTGTATCGGGGATTAGACCAGGTTTGTTGACCACGACCTGACATAAAAAACAAGGTTTTGCCGTTGGGCGAAATAGAAAGGTTGGTTTCGCGGTAAGTTGAGTTGAGTTGATAAAGAGGTTTGATTTTAATCTTACCAGGGTGTTTTAAAATTTTTGGCAGGGTAAACTGGGCGCTACTTTGTTGATGAACCGCAACAATGAGTACAATAATGGTGAATAAATACTTCAAAATTGGTAAGTGTTTCATTTTGTTTAGCTAAGGGTTCCAGACGCATGTTTAATCTTGCTCCAAATTAACATAATTATTTTTAAACATTAGTCTATCTATTTATACTATCTCCTTTGCAAAAAGTTAACGAATTGCCCATACTCCTGGACATTTTTCGTTTGTGGAGAAATAAACGAAGGCGATCACGCTGTTGGTAATGAGGACACGACCAACTTTGCCAGCAGTAGGCGAGCTACATTTTTATGCCCCAAAATTAATGATCCCGGCCCGTTTCGGCAGCACATTCCCTAATCACTATCTTATTCACCTTTTTGATAATTTTAGGTGGATTTTTAGGGTCTTTTTTAGCAATGATTACATCATCTTTCTTTTTTTCTTCCTTCTTTTGGGGCTTGAGTTCGATATCGGCAATCACCTTGTTAAGCCCAGACTTGATTTGGACACTAAAACCTTTGTTGTAGTTGTTAAAACCGTTTTTACGCACTGCTTGTATGAAGTTCCGATCCTTAAGGGGAATCATAGTCGCATATTGCCCTGTCACCGAATTGCTGGTAACTCGGGTAATTACTTGCCCGGTTTGGGCGTGCATAAAGGTAATGATGGTACCCATAGGCTTCTTGGTTTTTTGATTGGTAACTACCCCAGTAACCATCAGGGTAGAGGTATTAGGTTTCATTTCAGGGTTGGCGTCTTTAGTATCAGCAAAGTAAATATCACCTTCTCTAATAAAATAAGCCTCGTCTCCTTGAGCCGTTAGCGACAATCCATAGTCGTCATAAACTGTGTTAAAAGGAGCGCCAAGGTTTACGATTTTGCCATGGCTACCATCAGAATTAATTGTTGTCTTGAAAATATCTAAACCCCCATAACCTCCATAACCACTTGAGGCAAAATACAGCGTTTTGCCATCGGCCGATAGAGCTGGTGAGCGCTCGTTGCCCATAGTGCTAACCGATAGCCTTTTAAGAAATGACCAACGACCAAAACGATCCTTACGGCTAATATAAAGACTCATGTTGCCATCGTATGGCCCTACTGCTACAATAAAGGTTTTGCCATCGGCCGACATAGCAGCTCCATCAGTGGCCAATTCTTCGCCCATGTCCTGGCGGTTTTGAAAAAAAGCGTTAATGCCACCACCTAATCCTCGTGGGCGGCTCCAATGGCTACCATACAAACTGGCCGAGTAATAAGGTCCCCCTTTTTGCTCCCAGTTGCCATACCAACTTTGGAAATACACTTTTTGCCCATCTGGTGAAATATTCGGCTCATCTTCTCCATTATCGGTATTGACTGTGGCAGGAAGGGCTCGGGGTCTGGCCCATTTTTTACCAATCTTTTGGGCAAACCAAATATCACCTGAATACTCTAACTTACCTTTCCAACGGCGTGAAGGCTTACCCGACCAAGGCTGACCACCGCGTCCTGTCATAAAAAACATATACTTGCCATCGGGCGAGATGCAGATATTGGTCTCACGATAGGGGGAATTGAGATGATATAGTGACTTTACAAGTATTCGTTTGGGGTGTTTGAGTATTTTGGGAGTCCTAAATTGAGCTTGGGTTATTTGAAAAATCAACAAAAGGCTTATTAATCCAATTCCTCTCCTGATTATATTTTTGTTCATTGTAGGTGTTTTTTGATTGTATGGAATTTTGTGGGCACCATAGATAAAAAACAGGTAAAACCTCTTTACTTATAAACTTCGCAAATTAGTGCTTCTGTACATTTTTATAAAATTAATTTACATTAAATAAGGAGTATATCAAACTACACCAGCAGGTTTAACATGCTGGTGAACCAAATTACTTGGTGAATAGACCTTCTGACAATGAGATGTAATATTTATTGTTTTGAGCAAATTACCTGATGATTTACTGTAATTATCTGGCAAAAATTACAATCTGAGTTTATCCTGAAAGGTTTTAATCCGTTACCTTAATAAATTATCACAAAGCTTATTTTACAACAATGTCAATTTCAATTAAAGTATTTACTTCGCCCAATGCGAAAGTAAACCATCATCGTATGGGGGCGCAGCACTTCATGGGGATTGAGTGGATTCAACCTGGGAGTAGCCTCGAAAACGAGATTCTTTGGCAAAAAGCCAGGGAATATGCCCAAAAACACTCCATTAAACAATGGCTGCTGGATCGTAGCCGTGTATCAGTTTACATTCCTCATACCACCTGGATGCACAAATCTTGGTTGCCAAGCCTTCTTGAAGTAGAATATATCCCTAACAAGTTTGGGATTATAATGGCCGACCATTTGTTCTGTCAGTTACTTTTGAATGAAACCAAGGCTATTTTTGAGTCTGACAAGGCTTATCAAATAGGTTTGTTTCAGGCCAAAAATCAATCTAGAGATTGGTTATTGAATGCTGAAGTACCGAGAGAAAAAAAGGTTTTGCTGGCTAGTTAGACGTAGTTGCAACACTTTTTAAAAGTAAAACCTCGTATTTTTTTGAGAATATGAGGTTTTTCGGTTTATAGGTTCTTTAGACCAAAAGCTCATCCAATGCTTCCCCGCGGTCTAATCTTTAGAATCAAAATAGAGATTCATTTCAATTGCTTGATATTTTTTCTTTCTCGTTGCCTTAGATTGTGTCTTTACCACCCGACCTAGCACTTGAAGCAAAAACGTTTGTTGCAAAAATACCTATTTAATATTTTTTTCTTTCTGGCTTTTCTATCTTAGGAATGTTGTAAATATTCAATTCATTTGCTTTTTTGTACAAAACTTTAGAATTGAACATGGAAAACAACACAAAGCTCAAGGCTTATTGGAAAACCAACCTACGCTACCTCAGCATATTACTCACCATTTGGTTTGTGGTTTCTTATGGTTTTGGGATTTTATTGGTAGACGAACTCAACACCATTCGCCTGGGAGGATTCAAACTAGGGTTCTGGTTTGCTCAACAAGGCGCTATTTTTACTTTTGTAGTCTTAATTTTTGTCTATGTAAGATTGATGAACAAATTGGACAAAAAATACAATGTAGACGAACGCCCCTCTAAAAACGACCTTGACTAACATTCAAAAAAACATAAGCAACTATCTTTTAAAATACGAAGCATGAATCTAAGCGTACAAACCTGGACCTATCTTATTGTAGGGGCCACTTTTGCTTTATATATCTTTATTGCCATTCGATCAAGAGCGGGTTCCACCAAAGAGTTTTATGTAGCAGGTGGTGGTGTGCCTCCTTTGGCCAATGGAATGGCTACCGCCGCAGATTGGATGTCAGCGGCATCCTTTATTTCTATGGCAGGGCTCATTTCCTTTATGGGATACGACGGAGCTGTTTATCTTATGGGTTGGACAGGTGGTTATGTGTTGTTGGCTTTGCTGTTGGCTCCCTACCTACGAAAGTTTGGCAAGTTTACGGTTCCCGATTTTATTGGAGACCGTTATTATTCTGATGTGGCGCGTACCGTAGCCGTTATTTGTGCACTATTTGTCTCGTTTACTTATGTGGCTGGCCAAATGAGAGGTGTAGGAGTTGTTTTTTCTCGTTTTCTGGAAGTACCCATCAATTGGGGAATCATCATCGGGATGGGCATTGTGTTTTTTTATGCGGTGTTGGGTGGTATGAAAGGGATCACTTACACCCAAGTAGCCCAATATTGTGTGCTTATTTTTGCCTTTATGGTGCCAGCCATCTACATCTCTATTCAGCTAACGGGTAACCCGATTCCTCAACTAGGTTTTGGGGGCACAGTAGCAGAGGGAGTCCCTTTATTAGACAAACTAGATGGATTGCACAAAGAGCTGGGGTTTGCAGCCTACACCGATGGGTCTAAAAGTACGATTGATGTCTTTTTTATTACTGCAGCACTCATGATTGGTACCGCGGGTTTACCCCACGTAATTGTTCGTTTTTTCACCGTGCCTAAGGTAAAAGATGCGCGCATCTCGGCTGGATATGCATTGGTATTTATTGCTATTCTGTACACTACCGCACCCGCCATTGCCGCTTTTGCCCGTACCAACTTGATTACGACCATTGAGGATAAAAAGGAATACAAAGCCATGCCTGAGTGGTTTAAAAAATGGGAAAACACAGGACTCATTGCCTGGACCGATAAAAATAACGACGGGCAAATTCAATATTTGCCTGGTAAGCCTTTCAAGGGTAAGCCCAAATTTAACACCCAAAAAGGTAAGTCAGGAGAGCGGTTGGTAACCAATGAAGCCACCGCTAATAAAAATGAATTATACATTGACCGAGACATTATGGTATTGGCCAACCCCGAAATAGCCCGTTTACCCAATTGGGTAATTGCCTTGGTAGCTGCTGGCGGATTGGCTGCGGCACTTTCTACCGCAGCAGGGTTGTTATTGGTTATTTCTACCTCGGTTTCCCATGATTTAATCAAAAAACAAATCAACCCCAATATATCAGAGAGAGGGGAGTTGCTTTACGCACGGATAGCCGCTGCGGTAGCAGTAGTGGTGGCAGGCTTATTCGGTATTTATCCTCCAGGGTTTGTAGCCCAGGTAGTCGCTTTTGCCTTTGGACTCGCCGCCGCATCGTTTTTTCCAGCCATTGTACTAGGCATTTTCGACAAACGCATGAATAAGCAAGGAGCCATTGCTGGAATGGTAGTAGGACTACTCTTTACCATTGCTTACATTGTGTATTTTAAGTTTTTGGGTGGTACTGCTGCAGGTTGGTGGTTTGGAATTTCTCCCGAAGGAATAGGTACTTTGGGGATGTTGATCAATGCCGGAGTGGCACTGGCAGTATCACGCAATACTGAGGCTCCGCCTAAAAATGTGCAAAATATGGTAGAGCAGATTCGTTTTCCAAGAGGAGCTGGTGACGCTCAGCAACATTAGAAATGGGTAACTAAATAATTAAATTTTAATTTCAACCAGCTTAAAGTTTGATTATTCAAATTTTAATTAATACTTTTGATACTAAATATAAAGAATATTTAGTATGAGTTACTCTTTATCACTTTCCAAGGCCATTTTGGTGGTTATTTTTGTCTCTGATAAAATCCAACAAGGCATGTACGATTTTTTACCTACCAAAACCATCGCTGAGGTAATCAACATTCCTCGGCCTACTTTGGTCAAAATCCTGCAAAGTTTGTCAAGAGTAGGTATTTTAGAAACCAAGGAAGGCAAGAATGGAGGAGTACGTTTGGCCAAATCTCCCAAAGAATTGACCGTGTTGGATATATTCAATGCTATGGAAAGTGATAAAAGTTTGTTTCAAACATCTTTCAATATTTTGGCAGAAGGCGGACGACCTGATAAGGCACAAGAGTCAGTAGCGGCCTTACTCAATACGGCCGAAAGTGAGATGAAAAAAACATTGGCTGCCAAGACCATTGCCGAAATTCTAAAAGAAATGAGTCAATGAGGATTTATTTTTTTAACAAAACTAGATATTCAATATATATAGTATAATTATTTGATTTAACTCAATTACCTATTAAGATTTATAACAAGCTTATCATCACTGTATTTATGAATCGTTTGTAAGGGGGTATACCAATGAATTGAGCAATACTTTCTTATGCTCAGTCATAATTTGAATAGTATCAAAAGTTTATTTTTTTTCATCAAAACTATATATTCTAAATATATAGTTTAAATATTAAAACAATGCATAAATTTATAACCGTTTTAGCAACCTTGATTATTTTTCAAACAAGCGTATTTGCTCAAAAACAAAAGACTAAAGTCTCGCTTGAAATAGACCCCGCAACCTTTGTTTTTTCGGGGTATTCGGCTCATTTAAGGATTCAGCCCGCAGGCTCCAAGCATTTGCTATTGGGAGTGGGGGTATATGCTATGCAGCTTCCCCAATTAATTGTGGATCTCAATCCTGAAAATAAGGACAAATGCTGGACCAGTAAAATTCAATTGGGGTACGGTTTGTTTGGGGAATACTTTTTTGGCAAGGTAAATCAAAGATGGTTTGTAGGAGGGCAAGCCAGCCTGCAAAATTATCAAGTAGAGAATGAGGCCAATGCGAGTAAAATGACTTTTACAAACTTGCTCTTGATGAGTTATGGGGGGTATGTATGGACTCCTTTCAAAACCAAGCAGGTGTATTTTAAACCTTGGGCAGGAATCGGCTACACTACCAAGATTTCAGGGGAAAACCAAATAGCAGAACAAACATACAATATCGCTCCTGTAACAATGTTTGCCACCTTGCACGTGGGGTATACTTTTTAGCTTTTGCCAAAATAAGATCTAATGCCCCAATTATTGAACAAGTACAATTGGGGTATTAGATAATTACATAAACAAAGGGTTTTCATCATAAATTTTTATTTTTAAATTGACTGCCATAAAAACCGACCTATATATAAATCAATCGTTTAGATATGGCAGATAGAATACACACCTTGGGTGGTTATATCCACGAATACGAAAAAAGCGTGTCTGATCCAGAAGCATTTTGGGCTTCTATTGCGGAAAATTTTTATTGGCGAAAAAAATGGGATAAAACCCTAAGCTGGAATTTTGATGAGCCTAAAGTAGAATGGTTTATCAATGGTAAGCTGAACATTACCGAAAATATTTTTGAACGTCAATTATTTACTCGAGGAGATCAACCTGCCATTATCTGGGAAGCCAACGATCCTAACGAAGCCAGTATTACCCTTACTTACCGTGAATTGTACGAAAAAGTCTGTCAGTTTGCCAATGGCTTGGTAGCTCAGGGGGTAAAAAAAGGAGATCGGGTAGTGATTTATATGCCTATGGTACCCGAAGCCGCGGTGGCTATGTTGGCCTGTGCGCGTATTGGTGCCATTCATTCGGTGGTATTTGCTGGATTTTCGTCCAATGCTCTGGCCGATAGAATCAATGATGCCCAAGCTACTACTATTTTAACTTCAGACGGAGGATATCGTGGAGCCAAAGTGTTAGAGATAAAGCAAATCGTAGACGAGGCGCTGGAAAATACGCCTTCCATTGAAAGAAGTATTGTGCTCAAACGTACTGGCAGTGAGGTAACCATGAAGGAAGGGCGAGATATTTGGTGGCACGACGTAGTAGAAGGAGTATCTACCGAAAACAAAGCCGAAGAAATGGACAGCGAAGACATGTTGTTTATTCTGTACACTTCGGGCTCTACTGGTAAGCCTAAAGGAGTAGTACACACTACCGGAGGCTATATGGTGTATACTTATTACTCCTTCAAAAATGTATTTCAGTACAATTCAGGAGACATTTATTGGTGTACTGCTGATATTGGCTGGATTACAGGCCACTCATACATTGTGTATGGGCCGTTGTTGGCAGGAGCTACTACGATGATGTTTGAAGGGGTGCCTACCTTTCCAGACGCTGGGCGTTTTTGGGAAGTCGTAGAAAAACACAAAGTAAATCAATTTTATACCGCACCTACCGCGATTCGCGCTTTGCAGGCCAAAGGATTAGAATATGTAGAAAAGCACGATTTGAGCACTTTAAAGGTATTAGGGAGTGTAGGAGAGCCTATCAATGAAGAGGCCTGGCATTGGTACCATACCCATATTGGCAAGGGAATGTGTCCTGTGGTAGATACCTGGTGGCAGACCGAAACCGGCGGTATTATGATTTCGCCATTGCCTGGAATTACCCCTACCAAGCCCACGTATGCTACTTTGCCTTTGCCTGGCATTCAACCCGTTTTGGTAGACAACGAAGGGAACGAATTG
Organism: Microscillaceae bacterium; assembly: GCA_003483885.1. GTDB lineage: Bacteria > Bacteroidota > Bacteroidia > Cytophagales > Microscillaceae > Microscilla. The sequence goes on along the minus strand of DMXI01000197.1, from coordinate 22,399 downwards.
ACAGGAAACAGTGTACAAGGTAATCTGTGTATCAAGTTTCCCTGGCCCTCCATGATTCGCACTACTTATGGCGACCATGAACGTTGTCGTCAAACCTACTTTTCTTCTTATAAAGGAATGTATTTTACTGGTGATGGCTGTCGCCGAGATGAAGATGGCTATTACCGCATTTTAGGTCGGGTAGATGATGTAATCAATGTGTCAGGGCATCGATTGGGTACGGCTGAGATAGAAAACGCTATTAATGAACATCCTTTGGTAAACGAATCGGCCGTGGTAGGATATCCGCACGATATCAAAGGGCAGGGCATTTATGCTTATGTAGTATGTGAAGCTGATGCCGCTAGCCACGATGAAGAACAAATCAAAAAAAGTATTGTAAGTACCATCAACAAAATCATTGGGCCTATTGCCAAACCTGATAAAATATTGATGGTTCCTGGGTTGCCCAAAACCCGCTCTGGTAAAATCATGCGGAGAATTTTACGCAAAATTGCTGAAAATAATGCTTCTAATCTGGGGGATATCAGTACTTTGCTCAATCCAGAGGTAATAGCCTCTATTATGGAAAAAGCAGGCGTAGAAGCTTAGCATTGGGCAGTTGACCGAGCGAAGTTCTCCATTAGCCGATTTACTGTTTATCATTTGAGCACTTGCGATTAACTTCAATTCCACATTAACCAAGGGTTCATTATTCTTTCTATTGAGTAATGAACCTTTTATTTTTAATACTATGATAAGACCTTACATCGCTGCTGACCGTGAGGCAGTATTGCAAATATTCAATCAAAATGTACCTGATTTTTTTGCTCCCTCTGAGTTGGATGATCTTATTGATTACCTTGACCATGAGCTGGAAGATTATTTTGTATATGAGGAAGAGGGGCAGTTGCTAGGAGCAGGAGGGATTAATTACTTTCCTGAAAAACACCAAGCCTACATTAGTTGGGATTTTATAGCTTCAGAGGCTCAAGGTAAGGGGATTGGTAGCCAGTTGGTACAACACAGGATCAGGCATATCAAAGCTGATCCATCTATTCAACAAATTGTGGTACGTACCTCCCAATTTGCTTATAAGTTTTATGAAAAGTGTGGATTTGTTCTCAAAGAATCCAAAAAAGACTATTGGTCAAAAGGATTTGATCTATATTATATGACGATGGAGTAAGCCCGAGTCAAAAAAACAGACCTCACAAATGCGAGGTCTGTCTATGTATTTTATGAATATAAATCTAATTATTTTGCCTTACGCATCTGCTTAATTTTGCCCATATACGTGGCTAAATCTTTCTTGATCTCAGGAGCCAGGAAATAAAGTCCCAAAACGTTCGGGAAACACATCGCAAAAATCATGGCATCTCCAAAATCAAATACACTTTTGGCGCTGATGGCAGAACCTACTACTACGAAAGTACAGAACAAAATCTTGTAGCTCACATCGGCGGCTTTACTCTCGCCAAACAAATAAGCCCAGGCTTTGGTGCCATAATAAGACCAGGACAACATGGTAGACAAGGCAAATAAGATAACAGCAATGGAAAGTACTGTGGGGAAGAAATGCATGACAGAACCAAAAGCCTTAGAGGTAAGTTCAATGCCTTGAATGTTGGGCTGGCTAGCCATTGGATAAGAGTTCGTAATAATAATCACCAGGGCGGTCATAGTACAGATCACTACAGTATCTATAAAAGGCTCTAATAAAGCAACGACCCCTTCACTGACAGGTTCATCCGTTTTGGCTGCTGAGTGAGCAATTGATGCGGAACCAATTCCGGCTTCGTTGGAGAAAGCAGCCCGGCGAAACCCTTGAATCAATACCCCAATAAATCCTCCAAAGGCGGCATGTTTGGTGAATGCACCAGCGAAGATAGCGGCAAAAGCATCATCAATTTTTGAAATATTTCCAAAAATCACAAACAAGGCCGCAGCTACATAAATCCCTACCATAAAGGGAACGATTTTGTCGGTTACTTTGGCAATGCTTTTAATACCTCCAATGATAATGACCGCAATAATTAATGCCATCACTAATCCAAAAACCCAGCCTTGTCCGTACAACATGCTTTTTTCGCCTCCAGTAACATCAATCAATTGACGGGTAGCTTGGTTGATCTGTACCATATTTCCGCCTCCAAACGAACCTCCGATACAACATACGGCAAAAATGGCAGCCAAAACCTTTCCTAATTGCTTTTTACCTTGCAAAGCCAAGCCTTTGCTCAAATAATACATGGGGCCTCCCGATACTGAGCCATCAGCGTGCTTGTCACGGTATTTTACCCCGAGGGTACATTCTACAAATTTGGATGACATGCCTAGAAAGCCTGCCAAGATCATCCAAAAAGTAGCTCCTGGTCCTCCTACTGAGATGGCTACTGCTACTCCGGCAATGTTACCAACCCCTACAGTTCCTGAAAGAGCCGCAGTAAGGGCTTGAAAGTGAGAAACTTCTCCAGTATCGTTTGGGTCGTCGTATTTACCTCTTACCACAGCTATGGCGTGGCCAAAGCCTCTGATATTAATAAAGCCCATATAAATGGTGAAAATCAGGGCGCCCACAATTAACCATATGAGTACAAAAGGGATATTGAATTTGCCAATGGGTATGCTAAAGAATACGGCATTACTAATCGCATTCAATACATCGTCCATCACGGTGGTTTCGGGAGGTGGGGTTTTACCCTGGGCCAGGGATTGTGTAATAGTTAAAAATAAAATTCCAAGTACAGTAAAAACTCTCTTCATAAGCATACTTATTCTAATCTTTGTGAGTGCTAAACTCTTATAGTATATGTTTTGGGTCATACTATTTAGATATTTAGGCTCGGTTGGTGGTGAGGACGCTGCTAACAACGTGCTCCACAACCGAAAATGTCTAATAGTATGGTTTTGGGTAAAGAAAATGACTTGATTTTTGGGATAGTACTCAAGCATTTCCAATTTTTTCAAAACTTAAATATGAGAAGATCTGGCAAAAAAAGAACAACTTCTTTGGTAAAATGCTATCTGAAAGAGCAAAAACCTTTAATTTCCCCCTACATTTGGCAAAAAATCAATTCAAAAACCATCGAACCATTCAATTATGCCCGATAAAATCGTAGAGGAACAGCATTACCAAAATCAGGATTTTACCCAACAACTTTTACCAGTTGCCGAGTATGACAATTGCACTTTCACGAATTGCGTTTTTTCAGATGCTGATTTAACCAATTGCTCCTTTTTAGAATGTCAATTTGAACAATGTAACCTAAGCAATGCAGTATTGGCCAAAACGGCTTTTAAAAATGTAGTGTTTAAGCATTGCAAAATGATGGGTTTGCAGTTTCCTGATTGTAATGACTTTCTTTTAGAAATGAGTTTTGAAGATTGTCAGCTTGATTTTTCTTCGTTTTATCAGCTCAACCTCAAAAAAACAACCTTTAAGAAGTGTAGCCTCAAAGATGCTGACTTTACCGAAACTAATTTGAGCGAAGCTACCTTGGCTGATTGTAATCTCAAAGGGGCAATGTTTAACCATACTAACCTGGAAAAAGCAGATTTGAGAACCGCGATCAATTATACCATCGACCCAGAAAACAACTCGCTTAAAAAAGCCAGACTTTCTCTCAAAGGATTACCTGGTTTGTTAGAAAAATATCAAATCAAGATTGAGAAATAATTCTCAAAAAAGTCCCTTTTACAAGAGCAACCAGCTAATTGTCAATCATATAACCATTATACGCAAGAACATCCTATGGATAAATTATACCTCCTGATCGCTTTTATTTTTACGGTGGTGGCTTCTTTGTATACTTCTCAGCAATTTTCCAAAACCAAGTCTTTGTCACCTGTCCCACCATCCGTGTCTGGGCCTAATATTGATTCTATCGATCGTTGGTTACAGGTGCAGCAAAAGGCAGGGAAATTTAATGGAGCAGTATTGATTGCCAAAAACCATACACCTTTGTTGATGAAAGGGTATGGATATACAGATCATTCGCGCAAGCAAAAAATAACTCCACAATCTTCTTTTCGTTTGGCATCGGTGTCCAAAAACTTTACGGCAGCAGCCATTATGTTGTTGAAGGAAAAAGGCTTGATAGATTATGACAAACCTCTTACTGCCTATTTTAAAGGCTTTCCTTACCCTGATGCCACCATTCGTCACTTGCTCAATCATACCTCAGGCATTCCAGATTTGTATATGCGTCTCGCCAGCAAGCACTCTGATAGAGTGGGGGAAATATTAAGTATCAGGGAAGTGATGCAATTGATGACCAACTTCCCTAATAAAAGAAAAGCCAGAAGGCCTAATACACGTTTTCGGTACTCCAACACCGGCTATGTATTGCTGGCAAGCATTGTAGAACAAGTTACTGGAAAAACTTTTGAAGCATTTTTGCAAAAGGAGTTGTTTGAACCTTTGAAAATGAAAAATACTCGGGTATGGAATCTCTTTTCCAAAAGCAAAACTTTCCCTAATAAAACCACTGGATTTTATAAACAAGGTACTGATTATTACCCTCAAATACCTTCTTTTTTGGATGGAGTGGCAGGTGATGGTGCAGTGTTCTCTAGTCTGGAAGATTTCTTAATCTGGGATAAGTTTTGGTATAGCAATTCGCTCATTAGCCAAGAAAACCTCCAGGAAGCATTTAAGCCTGTGCAGCTCAAAAAGAGGAAAGTATCTCGATATGGCTTTGGTTGGACGCTGGGTAAAGAAGGGCGAATCTCTCACACAGGTTCTTGGTTGGGAGCCAGAAATTACATTATACGCGATATTCAGACCAAAACTTGCATTGTAGTCTTAGACAATTCTACCAATAACCGCTACTCGGGAGACATAGCAAACGCTATAAAGGAGGCCATTCTAAAAGATTGAAGAGTTTTTTTTGGTGTAATTATAAACACTATATTGAGTTTTAAGTACATAAATTGCATTTTAAAAATCAATATAGTTACTTTTGCCGCAAGAAACATTAGGCATAAATCATCTATGAATACACATCAAAAAAACATTGCTTCCAACAAAACCATCCAGAAAAATAGGATTGCTGTTGCTGCTTTCTTCTTTGTCAATGGCCTGTTATATGCCAATTGGACGGCTCGTTTACCCGAATTACAACGCTTTTTGGGGTTGAACAACACCTTGTTAGGAGCCTTGTTACTCGTTTCGGCACTGGGTGCTGTAATTTCTATGCCCTTTGCAGGCTGGCTCACTACCCGTTTTGGCAGCGATAAAACTACCCCAATTGCTGGGTTATTATTTGTATGTATGGTGCCCTTGCTCGTGATTTATCCCAATTGGCAGGTAGCCAGCATTTTTTTCTTTTTGATTGGTATGAGTGCGGGTACTTTAGATGTATCTATGAACAATCAAGCGGTGTTTGTAGAAAGAGCCTATCAAAAGCCTATCATGTCGTCGTTTCATGCGGTGTTTAGTATTGGTATGGCTTTGGGGGCGGGAGTAGGCGCTTTATTTGCCAAATACCAATGGACGCTTTTTCATCATTTGGCCTTGTTGGCATTATTTGGTTTGTTGGTCCTTGGTGTGGCCTCCTTTTTTATGGTAAAGCAAGAAACTTCATCCAGGCCTTCTTCAGAAGAACAGCTCACTGGGGAATCCAAAGATTCGAAACGATCCAAAAGCTTTTTAAAGCTTCCAGCCAAAGCAGTGCTTCCCTTGGGATTGATTGCTTTTTGTGGAATGACTGGAGAGGGAGCCATGGCCGACTGGTCAGCCATATTTATGAGCAAGGTAGTAGGTAATACCGATTTCTTCAGTGCCTTGGCATTTGGTATTTTTGGGGTAGCCATGACCATCGGGCGTTTGGTGGGAGACTATGCCACAGAAAAGCTGGGTAAGTTTCGTTTGATGACTTATAATAGTTTGCTGGCTTTTGTGGGTTTGCTCTTACCCTTGTTGTTTCCTGTTACCTGGGTTACCTTATTGGGCTTTTTCTTAATTGGTCTTGGTTTGGCCACGGTAGTACCCATTGTATATTCTACTGCGGGCAATACACCTGGAGTATCCCCAGGCGAAGGCATTGCTATGGCAACCACCATTGGCTACGCTGGATTCTTTGTAGGCCCACCAGTGATTGGTTTTCTAGCTGATGAGATTGGCTTGCGAGCGGGGTTGTTATTTGCTCTAGTGCTGTTTGGTGTAATGGGTGTTTTGGTGAGGAGGATGAAGGTTCAATAGAATTCAATACGAACTCGCATCGACTTTTTGAATGTGAGCGATTTGTAGTCCATTATTAAAAGTCGAGATGAGTTCTACATAAAAAACCACTATCTATTATTAGATAGTGGTAGAATCTTCATAAATGCATTTTGAATAAATACCTTTTTTTAGAAATTACCCCTCCAAATAAATCCGCAACTTTGCCCCATTTTCGTAGTCAAACTCGCCGATGAACTCCTCAAGGCTGCCTCGGGCGACATTTTTGTTAAGAACCAACCCCAAAGCAAGGGTAGCTTTATTTCCTTGAATTTGTACTTGGGTAGAGGGACGCACTACTGCCTCTAATTGCTGCTCTAAACCTAATATTACACCCAAAAGTGAACCTTCCAGATCACCCAAAGCTATTTGAAGAGTAGCTTCATCGTTGCTCTCAAGCTCCATCATTAGCAAATGATCGTATTGCATAGGGATATCTACTGAAGTAAAAAACGTTTTCCAATCTACTTTATCTTCAGCAGCCAATTGTTGACAAGCTTGGGTGATGGCTTGCTGGATCGTCTGAGCGGTAGAACGCGTGAGGTTACGGGTAGTGTTTTTGTAAGGTGGAATGCTGCTGACAATGGGCATCCAATCCCGATGCTTGCGAACCACATAACTACTCATTTGCAAACTCAGTGGATTTGCCCAATCTTGCTTGTCTAAGTTTTGGAAAAAATGCCTGACCAAATTTTCTAAAGGTATTTCTACTTCATCTGGCAAGTGCTGGCAAGTCTTAGCAGCAACTATCGCCCAAGATATATTGCCAAAGAATCCAAAGGCATTGCCTGTTAATTGCTTGCGCTTGGCCCACAAGCGAATGGTCCTTACTAAATCTTGAAATAACTCTAGTGAAACCTTTTGGGTAGCTACTTGGATGATCTGCTGCGCTTCCAGATAACCCACCAAGCTTTGCCAACTTAATTCATCAAACTGCCCAAAGTGGGTAACCTGTGATTGATTGAGTGGCTGAGGAAAAAAAGGGGTTTGCACAGCCAGCAAATCAAACTGAATATTTTGCAATTGGAGTTTAAGCGTAGGTACGCGAGCATCGGTTACCAAATGGCTATTTTGAGCCACTTCGGTTAAAGCTGCTTGTAAATGCTTAAAAAACGTGTCTTTAGACATCCCAGATGGAATAGGGCAAAGCACATCCACATCACTCTCTATCTGGCCTACTCCCAAAATTGCTGAACCAAATATTTGCAACTGAATGGGTTGGTTGAGCACTTCACTACAAATTTGCTCGAGTACTCGCAGGGCCTGTTGTCGGTTTTGTTGCTGTGCAGGAGTAAGCAAAGGAGCCTCTTCATTGACTAGGTCAATTAAACGATTACTTGTTTTGGTGGAAGCATTGGCTACAGAAGTTCCTAAGCCTACCTCATACCTTATCTCAAAAGGAGTAGTCTTACCTCGACTGATTAAAGCAATTTTTTCTGCGGTAAACTTGACTGGATGCCAAGTTGGAAGCGTGGCTTTAGCTTCTTCTATGGAATCAAATTGCCCCACACTTAAATGAGGATTAAATCCATTGGATCGGCTAGATTGCTCATTGCACTTGGGAAAAAGCGTTTGAAGCGTTGTCTGTAGCTGTTGTAACGCATTCTGAGGAGTAGTTGCTGGACGCAACCAGGCTGTGGTGCTTTTCCTATGTTCAAAGTAACCAAACTCAGTCAAAGTTACCTCAAAAGGCGCGAGTTTTTGCAAGGCTTGCTCTATCAACGGCAATGCTTGCTCAAATAATTCCTCAGGAATAAAACCATAAATCAACGTAATATGAGGCATCCAGCGATCTACTTTGCTGTCGTGTTTTTTGCGGATTTGCTGAATAGATTCCCAAACCTCATCGGGAGGGATGAGCACGATGGCACTTTGATAAACAGGCTGAGTATTTTGTAAGGTTGTCAATACTTCCCTAGACACTAGCGTAACCTCTGGTGATACTCCAGCAAATTCGAAGTTGGCCCACACTCCATAATGATCTGAAGCTCGTAAGTAGTCTCCATCAATGGACTCCTGACCAAACAAGGAAATGCTGTGAGGTAACCAACTTAAGGTTTGTGAACGCAAATACATGCGATCCAAGCGTCCAGGCTTGCCTGACAGGCTCAGTTTTTGGGCCAGGGGATTCTCAGTGGGGTCAAAACTAAAACCAGCTTCGTTAGGGTGTTGTACCTTCCAAACATCTTCAAGGCGGTGGTTTTTCAGCAAGCTATTGTCTTCCTCTTCGCGCATGTTCATATCACCCACCAACCAAACATCTCCTGGCAAAGTGTTGAGATAGCTGACCATGACTTCTAATTGTTCCTGACGAATTTGCAAGGCACGTTCGCTACGATTACTCGTGAGGTGTACATTGGCCAAATGAATGGGTACATCATTGACTTGCCAGGTGCCTACCAAAAAACGTTTGTGAGGTGAATATAAGTGCTCTACCAGATCAAAAGGATATTTGGATAAAATGACTTGGCCAAAGGGTTGCAAAGTGGGGCAATTAGGAGCCTCAGACATAAAGTAGGCTTGTGCCCAAAGTTGCGTTTGTAAGTATTGCATAAGTGCTGGATTGGCCTCTTGCAGGGCAATGATGTCAGCTCCCAGGCTTTCTAGCTGATGAGCAATGGCTGGATAGCGCTCAACACTACGAATAAATTCTTTCTCATGTTCGTTACACAGCACATTATAGGTCGCTATTTTGAGTTGGGTAATTTCTTGATTTCCAGTAGTTCCCAGATATATTTCCCAAGCTTCTCCATTGAAATGATAAATGGGGCGAACCGGGAAATCAGAAACAACTTCGGGAGCCACGGCAGCAATGTTTTCTTCGGGAAGCCAAGCCTCAATGGGTAGGGCTTTTTGGGCAAACAAGTCTATGCGTTGTTCTCTGTTCCATACAATTACTTCGCCGCAACGAAAATAACGAATACGATGCCAGGGAATATCGCTTTCGTTGGCCCATTCCAGCAAAGGTTTTTCCCGGATGCCGGTTTTAGCCATTCTATCGGCAAAACCTACCCAAAATGCCTCCGTGTTTAACTTTGGATTCCATACAATCTGATTATAAATTTCCCAACTGGTAGCCAACTTGTCTTTCATTGTTGCAAATAGTACTTTTAGGTCTTCAAAGAAAACATAAATAATTAAATCAATACTTTTAATCTGGTTAACAGAAAGTTAACCGAAAAAACATAAACAATCAACACTGTGAATACGCAAAAATTTGATAAGGTTTCGGGTTTGTTATTATTTTCTGATTATTTCACTACAGCCCAATGTACATCTATGGTGCAACAAACGCTTGATTTATACGAAAGATTAGAAAAAGCCTACCCAAACCAACGCATTCAAGAGGCTCACATACCACAACCTGAATTTGTTCGTAGTGCTGAACATAACCTTGCCAGCGAAGAATCTTTTGTAAAAGTAAACCTGGAAGAAAACTCTCAGCGTAATCTGCGATGCGAGTATTTTCCTAAATATGGCGAGGAGGGGCATGCCTTGGCTTACTTCAGAGGGAATAACAATTTGCCAAGTTTTATTGACCAAGAATTTTTATCGACGCTGCATCAAAGCTTAAATAACGCAGGAATCACCACCCCAGAAAGAAAATTGCAATGGAAGCTTACTGTCAATTATTACAAAAGCATTGCTGATTCGGTGGCAGGTTTTCCTTTCCATGTGGATATTCCATCCAATGGTGTAGTTACCATGATTATGAATGTACAGCGAGAAGCACACTTTCAGATTGCTAAAGACGATCTTATGGAAGAGGTCATTATACCTGTGGGCGGATTATTGGTGCTGAGCGGAGAAAGCAGGTACGAATGGAAACATCGAGTGCTTCCTATGAAAAGTGCTAGCTTAGCAGCTGCTAATGGCATTGAGCGGGTGTCGTTGGTATTGGGATTCAAATAAATGCACCTTACAAAACCGAACCCGTTCTTAAAAAACAGTCCAGCCCATCGGTAAACATATGAAATAACAAACCAATGGCAACGATGCGGGTACGGCTGGGAAGGAGGAGTAATACATACGCTCCGATGGCAATCCAGGAATGTAAAGGATGAAAATTGATGCTACACCTATTTGGGTCAAAAATTGGCGTGGCCAGCAAATGATCCAAATCTACTAACATGGTGGCGATTAATATTAGCCAAATGCGTTTCCAGTTTAATTGAGTCCAGGAAGCTTTGCTTATCCATAAGGCCAAAAGTGCTGGTATCAAGTAGTGTAATCCATAATGGATGATATTGATCAAAACTGTGTTCATATTGCTAATACGGGTTAGAAAATGTGAAATAGTACTAGTCACAAATTGACCAATCATTCACCACGAACTTGACAGGTCAATGAAACAGTATTGAATAAGATTGGTGGGCTATTATACTTACTGAGGGCTTCTACTTGAGTCGGAGACTGCTTCTATTTTTTTGCTCAAATCATCCGATTTTGTGATTTTAATGGCAGGTTTGTGGTGATTGCCTGAAGCAATAAATCCAAATACGACAATACAGGCAAACATGAAGAAACCTGATAGCATACTTATTAATTCAAAGTGTTTGATTTTTCTCATTTTTGTGGCCTGGAAACTTGGTGTTAGGCATTATCACCCTCAAAATTTTATGCAATAAACACAAAAAAACTGATTAAAATGCTATTTCAGCGTATCAATCAAGTAAAATAGTTGTAGTAATATGAAAATATTCCAGAAGGCTAGAAAGGTACAGTCAGGCCCACCCAACACTTTATCCTAACAATTTGTTAAACCCAATGAATGGCAAAAGCCAAATGTTAAAGTATCTCGTATGTCTCGTAGCTGACAAAAAGTTAGAGATATTCTTGATAAAATACACAATCAAAGCCTAAATTAAATCTTATGTATAAGTTGTTTAAAATGAAAGTAATTTTGGCGGGACTTATGTTTTTTGCCATCGCCTGTAATTCACAAAATAAGGTTAGTAACAAAACGTCTATGACACAAACAAACAATCAAATTACCCCGGAAGGATTAGAGAAAGCCACCTTTGGTGCAGGATGCTTTTGGTGTGTGGAGGCTGTTTTTCAGCGCTTGAAGGGAGTTTCTAAAGTAGAATCTGGCTATACGGGTGGCCACGTTAAAAACCCTACTTACCGTGCAGTGTGTACTGGTAGCACTGGCCACGCCGAGGTGGCTCAAATTACCTTTGACCCCAAAGTGATTAGTTTTGCAGAATTGCTGGATGTTTTTTGGCGCACCCATGATCCCACCACGTTGAATCGTCAAGGAAATGATGTGGGCACTCAATATCGTTCAGCTATCTTTTATCATAGCGATGAACAACGCAAAGTAGCCGAAAAATCAAAAAAGGCAGCAGATGAAGCCAAAATATGGCCTAACAAAATTGTAACTGAAATTACCGAGTTGGGCGTATATTATCCTGCAGAAGACTATCATCAAAATTACTACAACAACAACCGTAAACAAGGGTATTGTGTGTATGTGATTGATCCCAAGGTAGAGAAGTTGAAGAAAGGCTTTTCAGATAAATTAAAAGAAGGAGTAAAATAACACATAGTTAGCAAGTATAAATATAAACCAATCGCAAAACCTGTGAACATTGATTTGTTTACAGGTTTTCTTTTTCCAATTGATTATATAATTTTGGCTCTTGTTCAAGGGATTACTTTCTGAACAAAGTATTAGATGGTTGAATCACGATAATTGAAGAATTGGAAACTTCGAATTATGGATATCAAAATCGATGGAGTAACCAAACGTTATGGTGCTCAAAAGGCGGTAGATGGAATATCGTTTGAGGTGAAAACCGGCGAAATATTGGGTTTTTTGGGCCCCAATGGTGCAGGCAAAACCACCACTATGAAAATGATTACCAACTATATCGCCATTAGCGAAGGAGACATTACTATTGGAGGAAAATCGGTGAAGCAGCATGCCGATAAACTCAAAAAATTTATTGGCTATTTGCCCGAACACAATCCGTTGTACCTGGATATGCCAGTGATGGATTACTTGGCTTTTTGTGCCCAATTGCAGGGAATGCCCAAAAGTCAGCTCAATGCGCGTATTCGCGAAATGATTGAGTTGTGTGGGCTTGATCGAGAGAAACACAAAAAGATTGGAGAGCTTTCTAAGGGGTATCGTCAAAGGGTAGGCTTGGCCCAAGCCATGATTCATGATCCTGATATTCTCATCTTGGATGAACCTACCACAGGTCTTGATCCTAATCAAATTGTAGAAATTCGAAAGCTGATTAAAGAATTGGGGCGAGCCAAGACCGTAATTCTTAGCAGCCATATTCTACAAGAAGTAGAAGCCACCTGTGATCGAATCCTGATTATTGATAAAGGACGTATCGTGGCTGACGGTACTGCAGCTTCATTGCGCAGCAAGTCACAGGGACAAGAAGAAATAAAAGTAAAAATAGAAGATGGAAAACCTGCCGATATTTTGGCAAAATTGGAATCACTGGACTCAGTCCAGGTAGCTACGCTAGAAGAAGGAGATTACTTCAAGGTTCAAAGCGTAGCCCAGCAATCTTCTAAGCGAGACATTTTCCAGTTGTGTGTGGCTCAAGAATGGGTACTCACCGAAATGACCCCAATTGAAACGCGTCTGGAAGATATTTTTCGTAATCTTACTAGTAATTAAATCTAAAAACGAATCAAGTTATGAAAGTTGTTTGGGTGATTGCAAAACGCGAACTAAACTCTTTTTTTGATTCATTGATTGCCTACATTGTATTGATCTTGTTTTTGGGCTTCAATGGATTTTATACCTGGCTGGAAAGCGGGAGTGATGTTTTCTTTAGTGGACAGGCTTCTTTAAGGGTATTTTTTATGACCGCCTTCTGGAGTTTGTTCTTCTTTATTCCGGCTTTGACCATGCGCTCACTTGCTGAGGAAAAAAAGGCTGGAACCATAGAGCTATTACTTACCAAAGCCATCACTGATCGTCAGGTAGTATGGGGTAAGTTTTTGGCCGTATTTATTTTAGTAGCTGTTGCTTTATTACTTACTCTTACCTATGTGTTTACCATCAATGGTTTTATTCTGGTAGGTTACTCAGGTATTGGCGATTTGGATATGGGAGCTACCATTAGCGGCTATTTAGGCCTTTTGCTGATGAGTGCCATGTACATAGGCATTGGGATGTTTGCCAGTAGCATCAACAATAACCAGATTGTAGCCTTTTTGATGGCTTTGCTCATTGGTATTTTCTTCCACCTTATTTTTGGAGCCTTGTCGGGCAATGCTACAGGCTGGTTAGGAGAATTGTTCGAAACGCTCAGTACTACCGCTCATTTTGAAAGCATTTCCCGAGGGGTAATTGACACTCGAGATATTATCTTTTTTGTATCTATAGGCTGGCTGGGCGTGTTTCTGGCCGAAGTATCATTAGCCAAAAGAAAAGTAGTAGACTAAATAACCATAGATTGAAACCGTCATGAAAAACAGACAACTGATTATGGCCACGGCTTTGGTTGCGGGTATTTTGCTACTCATCAACCTTTTGGCGAGAGAATACTCGCTACGCCTGGATTTTACGGCCGATAAGCGCTATACGCTTAGTAAAGTCACCAAGAACATTTTAAAAGAACTGAATGACCCAATTACCGTTACTGTATATTTCTCTACCGATTTGCCCCCGCAATTGTCTCGGATAAGAAGGGAGTTTGAAGAAATGCTGAACGAGTACGCCAATCGTTCTGGTGGCAAGCTGGTCTATGAATTTATCAATCCTAATAGTGATCCTCAAATGGAACAAAAGGCTACTACAGCTGGAATCCAACCATTGCTGTTAGATATCAGAGAAAAAGATCAAATCAGGAAGCAAAAAGCTTTTATGGGGGCAGTGATTCAAATGGGAGAGCAAAAAGAAGTGATCCCAGTACTGACCAATGATCCCATAGAATATGCCTTATCTTCTAACATCAAGAAACTATCGGCCACTAAAAAGCCTAAAGTTGCGTTTTTGCAAGGGCACAAAGAGCCTCCTGTAGCACAACTAGGGCAGTTAAACCAAATGCTAGGCATTCTTTATAAAACCGAAGCCTTGTTTTTGACCGACTCTACCAAAATCCCTGAGGATGTAAAAACCATTGCCATTGTGGCTCCCAAAGACTCGCTTCCGCCAAGTCATCTCAAACAATTGGACGATTTTATGGCCAAGGGCGGAAACATCGTGTTGGCCATTAGCAAGGTAGAAGCTCCTCGTCAGATGAACACGCCACTTACCCCAGTAAAAACTGGTCTGGAAAAATGGCTGAAAGCCAAAGGAGTAAGCCTGGAAGATAAGACGGTGATAGATGTACAATGCGGAAGGGTAGTGGTGCCCCGTCGTTTAGGAAACATACAAGTGCAATCTGAAGAAAGATTCTTTTATTTCCCGGTGCTATCCAAGTTTGCCGATCATCCCGCAGCCAAAGGACTGGAAGCAGTTTTGTTTCAATTTACCACTCCTTTGAAGTTTAGTGGAGACTCTGCCAAAAAATTCACCCCTTTGGCTTATACTTCAGAGCGTTCGGGCGTGCTGCCTTTGACGATGCCCATTAGCATTCAACGAAATTGGCAAGAAAGCGATTTTAACCAACCTCGCCAGGTGGTAGCCGCGGCACTGGAAGGCAAGATTGTAGGTAATAAAGCTTCTCGTATGGTTATTTTTGCCAATGGAGGTTTTATAGTTCCTCAGCAACAAAATCAGGCACTTAACCAAGACAACGTCAACTTTATGGCCAATGCTATAGATTGGCTCTCTGACGATACCGGATTGATAGAACTTCGCACCAAACAGGTTCAGTATCGTCCTTTGCGCAAAGACATCACCGAAGGCTTTAAGGCATTTGCCAAGTACTTCAACTTGTTGTTCCCCATATTGCTGGTCATAGGGTATGGATTTTTTAGAGCACAAAAGCGTAAGGCTATTCGTAAAGCGCGTATGGGGCTGACCGCCATTAACCCCAATAAGCCTGCTCAGGAAGAAAAGGTTGAATCACAAAACTAATTCCCAAATCAGAGACAAATCATGTTATACAATACTAAATTATTATCGGTGGTATTTATAGGATTGTTTGCCTTATATGCCATTACCAAGGTGGTAAAAAGCAACCAGGGAAGCCGTTCTTTCAAAACCCAAATCGCTTCGGTAGATACTGCTCAGGTACAAACCATTGCACTTTACCCACAAATCGCCCAACAAAAAGAAATCAAATTTGTTCGTGGCAAACAAGGGTGGGTTGCTCAACAAGGAAAAACCCAGGCAATGGCTGAAAGCGGCAAGATATCGGCTTTATTGGCCGATTTGAGAAGTGTAAAGCCCCAACGCCTGGTGGCAAATGATGCTTCTAAATGGGCCACATACCAATTGACTGACTCACTATGTACACGTGTAAAGTTATTGGGCAACAATGGTCAAGAACTGATGACCCTGCTTATTGGAAAGGCGGGTACTGGTGGCGAATCGTTTGTTCGCTTGCCCAACGATCAGGAGGTATATGCCATTGGGAGCTTTTTGGCAGCCAATGCCAATAAAGGATTTAATGACTGGAGAAACCAAGAGGTGCTTAAGTTTAACCTGCCTTCTATCAACAAAATAAGTTTTAAGTATCCAGCTGATAGCAGTTTTACCCTTATCAAAGAAAACTCAACCTGGAAAATGGGAGAAGCAATCGCAGATTCTGCGTTGGTGATCCAGTATCTTGGGAGTATTTCGGCCAAAAGAAGTAATCAATTTGTGGATGGATTTACTCCTCAAAAACAACCTGACTTTATATTAGAACTCTCGGGTACCAGCCCAGTGGCAGGAGCACCTAACGCTCGTTTTATTGTGCAAGGCTTTGCAGCAAATAATGAAGTATATATTCGCACCAGTGTAAACCCCAGTGCACTCTTTGTGGGTAAAACATCAGGGTTATTTGACACTATTTTCAAGGCTAAAGGCGACTTTTTGAAAAAAGAGCCGGTGGACGAAGAGAAAAAAGACAACAATTAAAAGCGTATTTATTGTACAATACCTGAAAGCCCTGTCGTAAGATGGGGCTTATTTTTTATGAATGCATCTAAATCAGAAAAAGCGTATCAATACTTTAAGGAAGTTGTTGCCCAGTTAGAGGGAGCTACTCCTGATATGATAAACCATTTGGTGGCCAATAGCGAAGCAAGGCTTTTGGACAAACATATACACTTAATGGAAGTAGGCGAGGTAGCGGATGAGTTATACTTCATTGCTGAGGGGGTAGTGATGCAACGTTTTTTTGATGGCTCAAGAGAAAAGGCAGTTTCATTTCATTTTGAAGGAGAGTTTTTTACTAGTTTCGAGAGCTTTATTCAAGAAGTACCTTCTGAGTTTTATCTCCGCACATTGGCATCCACCACTTTATTGGTTTGGAGCAAAAAGCAGTATGAACGTTTTTATCAAACGTTTCCAACTGCCATACGCCCCAATCGTGATGTGTTCCAAAGTTATTTTTTGAGAGAATTTAAGGTCAAAACCCGCCTGTTGACTTATACCCCCGAGAATCTGTACAAATACCTACTAATGCACGAACCCCAAATTATCCAGCGAGTGCCACTTACCTACATTGCCGAATATATGGGTATCAGTCAGGAATACCTTAGTCGACTTCGTAAGAAAATCAGCCTTTCTTGATGCTTTGTGGTAATAGATCAATCGCTTTTTGATTTATGTCAATATAAGCTTCGCGGAAAAACGGGTAATTTCGCTGCCAAACAAACAATTACCCCAGATGTCTTACAAAAGATTTAGTTTCTTGATTGGCTTCACCGTATGGTTATTGGCCACGTTGGCCTTTCGTTTCTTTGGTCAATATTTTTTTCTTACAGAAAACCCATTAGTAATGATCGGCCTTTACCTTTTGGTGGTTCCTTTGTTAGGCTTGATAGCTCAGGTGGTTTTTCAAAAATATCAATTAAATCAAGCCCAGCGTATAGAAGCTGCCGTATGGATGGTGCTGCCTGGGATGTTACTAGATACCATTTGTATTCAGTTTTTTGCGCAAGTATTCCCCAATCTGCCTATAAAAGCCGATGCTCCCTTTGGCGCTTGGCTCATGTGGGCCTATGCCTCGGTATTGGTCTTTGGTTTACTTAGAAAAAAACTACAAGCTCGAGCTTAGTACTTATACACCCTAATGATCCAATAATCGCCAATGCGATTGGCCAAATCTGCTCCATCATAAACAACCCTTCCTTTTCTGCGTTGGTTTCGTCGAGAAGGCCAAGGGTCTCTTACTATAATCTCCTCAATGGCTGGACCACGTCGAGTATCAGCATAACCTACTGCGGTTACTACTACGGCGTGGCCTCCTTGTGGGCCTTCATATCCAATAATCACTGGGCGATTGGCTTTCATTTCTTTCAACAAGACATTAGGAGCAGGGGCATTTTGTCCCCAAACGGCTTTTACCCGGTATTTTTGCCCTTTATTATCAACACCCCATTTATTAAGGTTGGCCGTGATAATCTCGGGGCTGGCTGTTAAGTTGGGTAGTTGTCCATTTCGCTTTACCCCAAAAGTCCGCTCCACGATTTGTTCCTGCGTGACATATACTCCATAATACCTCAAAACCATTTGAATAGACGCAGCCCAACACCATTGAGTGTTGTTTTGGGTAGATGCAGTGTAGTTCATCTTCTTAGAAGACAGACCCGCATATTGTAGCTCTCCTTGAGCAAAAGTGGCTAATGGTAATACAGTAGTCATACATAGAAACAATAAAAGGCGAAATTTTTGTATCATTTTATTCAAGGTTTTTAACAATGCTACAACGTATCAATTAAATCCCAAATTATTATATTTCACTGGAAACGAAAATCTAAGCTATATATTTAAACTCAACACCCATGATAAAATATTACCCAATACTATTACTTTCGCTGTTGTTGTTTGCTTGTGGAGGAGGGGCAACCTTTGAAAATGGTGGTGCCACAGACTCTTCTCAAAAAGGAGATTCCGTGAGTCAAGTGCCTGATACTACCACAAGCACCGATACGGTTTCGACAAATGAGGTAACACCTGCCACTAGCGAAGATAGTGTCAAGCTGTTTATTGTCAACGAGTGGCAAGTGCAAGCAGTACTCGCCCCTGGAAAAGATAATAATGTAATGGATGAGCAACAGAAAGAAAAGATGAAGAAGTCTTCTATCATATTCAAGGCTGATGGAAGCCAAAGTATGAATGTAGAATTGAAAGATGAAAAGATTAGTGAAGAAGGAAGATGGAGATTGACTAAAGGAGGGAAGGAAGTCGCTATGATTTCTCCTGGAGGCAAAGAACGAGTTTTTGAAATAGAACAAATTACCAGAACTGAGCTCAAACTAAGGGCAGTATTAGATCAGTCGGGGATTGTACTAAGAGCTAAAGATGCTCCACCTAAAGGCCCCCTGAAAAAATAAAGTCTTAAGAACAAGGTTAGAGAATAACCACTGTTAAATTAAGTTAATTATAAAATCCCCCACTCAGAGTAGCTGACCTGAATGGGGGATTTTGCGTATATTACTATCACTATACTACATATAACCCTTATCCATTGCCTGATTACTTATGGGCAATGTCAGTAAAAACATATTTATGGAAATTTTTAATTACTTTGTCAATCTTAGCCAGCCAGAAAGCGATACCCGCTATGCCCAAGCTGCTGGCAAAGAAAACATCATTTTTTTGGTAAACTCTACCAAAGATGCTTTCGCCCCTCATGCGGGGAGTATCTCTTTTAAAAGTACATTTAGTGGTCAAGAATACTTTGAATTTGACAAGCGCAGGTTAGCGGTCAATCCTCAAAGTTATTTATTGATGAATGATGGCCAGGAATATGCGAGTTCCATTGATTCTGAAAACAGTGTGGAATCGTTCACAGTATTCTTTGCTACTGATTTCGTAACCAAAACGCTGCTCACATTCTTACAAAATGATGATTATTTGTTGGGCAATCCAACAGAGAATGTTTCAGTACACTCTTCACTCTTTTTTGAAAAACTGTATCCTATTAACCAAGCAGTGCATAATGTGATACAGTCTATCAGGCATCAGATTCAGGTAAATAATGGCAAAGATGCGCTTTTATTGGAAGAGCACTTATACGCCTTGTTATTAACCTTGTTGAAAGAGCAAAAAGTGATTCAGGATACCATCAATAACCTACCTTCGGTAAGAGCATCTACTCGTCAGGAGATGTACAGAAGGGTTTGCAAGGCACGTGATTATATGTATTCCTGCTATGGTGAGCATATAAACATTGACATTTTGGCCCGAGAAGCTTGTTTAGCACCTTTTCATTTTTTGCGCACCTTCAAGCAAGTCTTTCAGATTACACCGCATCAGATGCTTACTAAGATTAGGCTTGAACAAGCCCAAAGCCTTCTCCTAAACACCGAAGATCCAGTAGCTCAGGTAGGTATCAGCATTGGCTTTGACAATCTCAGTTCTTTTACCCGTCTGTTTACCACTGCTTATGGGGTGTCTCCCCGAAGATTTCGCCAAGCACAAGGCGTAGCCTCTAAATAAGCAATTTTTGTAAAATATAAAGTATGGTTTGGAGCATATATTTGGCCCAAACCATACTTTATAACTCATGAAAAATTTTAAATTATCAATAACGCTGGGGGTACTGTGGACGATGATCAGTGCTTTGGCTTGTGAAGCCCAGAACATTACTGCTGAATTGCAACAAAAGGTAGTAACCAGTATTGGCCAGCAGATGAAGGATCGCTACGTTTTTCCCAAGGTGGCTGATCAAATGGCTAACTACCTCGAGAAACAACTTCAGGCGAAAGCCTACCAAAAAGCCAACACACCTCTGATGTTTGCCAGCTTGCTTACCAGGGATTTACAAAAAATTAGCAAGGACAAACACATCCGGGTGCGATTTAATCCCAGAATGGCCAAACAATTGGCTTCAGGTGCTCCCCGAAAACCCAATCCAGATTTGATTCGCCAAAGAAAAGCTCAGGAAAAAAGTCGCAACTATGGCTTTACCAAGGTAGAGATACTTTCTGGGAATATCGGGTATGTAGACTTGCGAGGGTTTCATAACCCAAAAGATGGAGCCAAAACCGTAGAAAGTGTGATGGGGTTTCTGGCCAATACCGAAGGAGTTATTTTTGATGTGCGTCGCAATGGCGGAGGAAGGCCTGATATGGTACAACTGATTTGTAGCTACTTTTTTGGTCCAAAGCCAGTCCATCTCAACAGCCTCTACTGGCGCAAAGGAGATCGTACCCAGGAATTTTGGACATTAAAAGAGGTGAAAGGACAGAGAATGCCTGAAAAACCCTTATATGTGCTCACCAGTGGAAACACTTTCTCGGCGGCAGAAGAATTTAGCTACAACCTGCAAAATCTCAAGAGAGCTACGCTTATAGGCGAAACTACGGGTGGAGGAGCCAATCCAGGAGGCAGGTTTCCTATTCAGAATCAATTTATGGTGTTTATTCCTACCGGAAGGGCCATCAATCCTATCACGAAAACTAACTGGGAAGGTGTAGGGGTGGTACCTCATATAAAAGTTCCAAGCAGCCAAGCTTTGGATAAGGCACATTTAGATTTACTAACAAAACTAAAAGCCAAGGGTAAAGTATCACCAGGAGTAGATTGGGCCTTGGTTGGCTTAGAGGCTAAGCTTCACCCCAAAGTGGTTTCTCAGAAGGTTTTGAAGTCTTATGCGGGAGATTTCACCAACCGTAAGATTATTTTCCAGAACAATCAATTGTATTACCAGCGTCCTGGCCTTTCGAAACAACTCAAAAAAATGATCCCTATGGGATCGGAGGTATTTGCAATAGACGGGCATCCTGACTTTAGAATCAAATTTAAGAAAGGAAGCAATGGTCAGATAGAAGCGCTGGAAGGCATGTATTCATCAGGCAGGCGTGACTTGTCTAAGCGGGGAAGTATAAAGTCTCGGTAATAATTGCTCTGTTTTTGAGCAATTATTCGGCGTTTTTGCTCATTTTTTTGGTTAAATCGAAAAAAAGCTCTGTGATTGTTTATTTTATTAGCATAAACTTCTATATTTGCTCACATAATAAACAATACCAACATATTCTTTAACAAATACCTTTAAAAATGAACACAATGAACGAAGCACCTCGCGAAATGGTCTGGAAAGTTGAACCTAAAGCAAAAAAAACAAACCCAACTACTTCAGGCCTGAAAAAAGAAATGAACGACCTTAAAAAGGAGTTCAATAAGTTAAGTCAGTTTTTGATCCAGAATCTAGTAGATATGGAAGCTGAATTGGCGTTACTTAAACAAGAAAACGAAAAACTTAGAAATAAAGTGGGTACCCCAGCAAATGTACCAACATCCAATTTCACCTTTTTGCCAAGTACCCAGTTGCCAGCGCTTAGCTCGGCCTTGTTGATGTAAAACCATCAATTATTGGCAAATTTCAGAGAACCTCCTAAGATTAAATTCCTAGGAGGTTTTTTATTAATCAATTATTAACTGAAGTTACGTAAATTTTGAATAATGAATCGTGATTAACGAATGCTGAACCGAAGAATGAAGGTAAATACTATGAAAATGGTCTGTCTCTTAAAAATAAAAGAGATCATCGTCTGATTATCACTATATTACTTCAAAAATCGAAGTTCGTTAATCAATGTTCGAAATTCACTCATGCGTAACATCAGTTATTTATTCGTTTTTGCTTTAAAACCTTTGGGACGTTTCCAGCGAATAGGGGCGGGAGGTTCAGGTTTGGCCTTAAATTCCTGCTTTTTGAGCAGTTCCATGGCTACCTTTACACCTCTTTCCAGTTGAGGATCTCGCCCTTGCAACAATAGCTTGGGGTCTTGAATAACTTCAACATCTGGCGCAACTCCTTCGCCTTCTACGGCCCATTTTCCATTGGCATCGAAGAAGCCTCCTCGAGGAGCCACCATTCGGCCACCGTCTATAAAGCGTGGTGTGTCCCAAGTACCTACTAAACCACCCCAGGTGCGGGTACCTACCAAGGGGCCTAGCTTTTTGGCCTTGAACATATAAGGCAGTAAATCCCCACCAGAACCAGCACGTTCGTTAATCAGCATCACTTTGGGGCCCCAAATCCCTGCCATAGGAGTAGTCCAAGGGCGGTTATCATTGGCCTTACTATTGAAATAACCAAATACCGATCTGGCCATTACATCAATCATATAATCAGCAGCTGATCCACCTCCATTGTTGCGTTCATCCAAAATAAC
>DMXI01000209.1 GCA_003483885.1 Microscillaceae bacterium | reverse complement strand
CTCGAACAATACTACGACCAACAACCCGAACCGATCAAAGGTTGTTTATTAGCCCTCAGGCAAATGATCCTGGCGCTGGATGAAGATCTCAGCGATGCCTGGAAATACCGTATGCCTTTTATTTGCTATAAAAATAAAATGTTTTGTTATTTTTGGATCGACAAGACAACCAAAGAACCCTACATTGGAGTTTGCAAAGGCAAACAAATAGCGCATCCTTTGCTCGAACAGGGCAACCGATCAAGCATGAAAATCTTAAGGATTGATCCTAATGAAGATTTACCAGTAGAAACAATTCATGAGATTTTGGGTGAAGCTTTGACGCTATATAGTTAGGGTTTACTACAAATGCTGTCTCAAATCACGCAGTAGTTTATTAGAAAACACAAACTCGTTCAATTCTTCTACTTCTACCTTCGTAATTTGTTGGTTGTCGCCTTCCCATACCTTGTGGCCTTGGTGCAGGAACATAATGTATTCCCCTATTTCCATCACCGAGTTCATATCATGGGATACAATGATGGTAGTAATGTTGTATTCTTTGGTAATTTCTTGAATTAAATTATCAATTTTGATAGCGGTAAGCGGATCCAAACCAGAGTTAGGTTCGTCTACAAACAAATACTTGGGGTTCATCACGATAGAACGAGCAATACCTACCCGTTTTTTCATTCCTCCACTAATTTCCGAAGGCATACGCTTGGCGGCGTGTTCCAGCCCCACCCTTTGCAAACAAAAATGAACACGGTCTAATTTCTCATTTTTAGTCATTTTAGTGAGCATATCTAGGGGAAACATCACATTTTCTTCCACCGTTTTGGAGTCAAACAATGCACCTCCCTGAAACAGCATACCTATTTCTCGACGAATCTCCCGCTTGGTGTCTTTGTCGCCTCCGGTAAACTCTCGGTTATTGAAATTAACCGTACCAGTATCGGGCTTGAGCAATCCCACAATACACTTGAGCAGTACGCTTTTACCTGTACCACTGGCTCCAATGATCATATTGGTTTTGCCTTGTGCAAACACACCACTAATGCCTTTGAGCACTTCCTTGTCACCAAATGACTTGGTTATATTTTCTATTTCTATCATAAATCTTCAAAATTGACGCAATTTGTGTGATGTTTCAGCGTGCACACATCTGGGGTTCTCTTCCTTTACTATTTTTTTGAATAGAATGTTTCCCAACGTTCAGTTTTTCAAAAAATTAGCAATTTCTCTGATTTTTTTTGGATTTATTCTATTTTAGAATTTAATATAGTGATCTCAAATGTAAGAAGACTAAATGCCTAACCCAAATCAATCTTTTGAGTAATACTAGTAAATAAAATGAATTAGTTGAAAAACAAACAAAAACGAAGTCAGGTAATTAAACCCAACACCCCGAATTTGTAGGCAAAAAGATGACTAAATTAACAGTATCCAAGGCATTTAACCAAAAGCCTCTAGTGGCTTTTTTGTGTGTATTTTTTTTCGTTCAATCTCTTGCAATTCAAGCCAAACCAGTTCCGCAAAACTGGAAAATTGGTAATATCAAACTAAAATTGAGCTATCAGGCAAGGTTAAAAATCAAGAAAGAAGCGCGGTATATTCAATCCACCCCTTTTTTTCGTACCAATAAAGTACGTTTGGCAAGCTTGCATCTACCATTGGTAGCCCAAGAACTACGCCCTCATAAAGTTCCCGATATTTTCAAGTATCTGGCCCTGGTCAACAACCCTTCTCGCGATAGTATCAAGTTTTGGAATGATGCTCAGCGAATGGCCCCTATGTTAGGCCTGAGGATGAATGCAGTGCTGGACGAAACACTCAACATTGTGATGACCAGCGAAGCCATGGCTAAATTTTTTCGCAAGCGGTATTTGAATAAATACAATTGGGTGGCGAGTTTGCTTTCTTATGCAATGTCTGCTTATCATATTAACAACTTTTTGAAAAAGCATTATCAATACAAAACCAAAACCCTCAAGCTGGACAAAGACATTCCCCATTTTCTGTTGAATTTTTTGGCTACTGTGGAAGCCTATCGCCCTGCAATTGAGCAAAAGAAACGCTACTCGGTTACTTTGATCAAATACGACTTAGTCAATAACAAGTCTTTTGCCCGTATTGGCCAGGAGTTTAGCATTCCTTCTTCTACTATTCAGCGTTACAATGCTTGGTTTAGAGGGCAGGTAATACCCCAAGGGCGGAAATATTATGTTGTAATTCCTATGCCCACCTTTTCCCCCAGCAGAAACATTGAGGTGGCCACTACACCAAGAAAGACTAATAAGGGAATTACTCGTAGAAGGTTGAGTAGCCGGACAACAAGCTACAAAAAAGCTAAAAACTATGCTGCTGCACCAGGCAACTCGCGAAAAACACATCATTTAGTGAGTCGGGGCGAAACGTTGTATAGCATCGCTCGGTTGTATGGTGTGTCGGTGTTTGCTCTCAAAAAGTGGAACGCATTGCCTGACAATCGTCTAAACGCAGGGCAAAAGCTGAGGGTTCAGGTGCAATCCTCCTCCAGAATAGCGGCTCAGTCGTCTAAACTACGCCTGGTAGCTGCGGCAAATCGATCTGTGACCAAAAAACGTACTGTGCGTTATGCTGGAGGAACCTCTATCAATAAAAGTAACTATAAGAAGCTTAGAAAATACCAGCCACGTCGTAAGCCAAGAGCCGCAGTGACTCATTTGGTTAAAAGCGGAGAAAACCTGTATAGAATTTCCCGAAAGTATAATATGTCGGTGGCGCGTATTAAATCATTGAATCAAATGCGAGACGATCGTGTGTTTGTGGGCAAGCGGTTGATTATTCGCCCAGCGGTAGCTGGTTCTATCGATAATGCTCGTGATTTGCAAATGCACACTACTTGGGTAAACCATAGTAGCAAAGCAGCAACTAATTCGCCCAATGTACCTGCCACTATGTATGTGGCAGGTATGAAACTTCGCCTTACGGCTTATGCCCAGCGATTGATCCAGCACGATATCAACCAACTAACGGCTCAGCCTAGGTTTTTTAAGCAAAAACTTGCCAGAATTAAAGAATATATGCCCATTATCAAGCGCATATTAGGCAAAGAAAGTATTCCTGGCGACTTTCGTTTTTTACCTATTTTAGAGAGTTCTATGATTGCCAATGCTGTGTCTACTTCCAATGCGGTGGGGTATTGGCAATTTAAAAAAGACGCTGCGCTGGAAGTGGGCATGCAAATTGACGAAAAGGTAGACGAAAGGCTAAATATTGTAGCGGCTACCGCTGGAGCTACCCGATACCTGAATCGCAATCATTTGTTTTTTCAGAATTGGTTGCATACCCTGCTTTCGTACAATTTGGGTTTTGCGGGTACCAAAGTATACCTTGAGGATCGCTATATGAGCTACACACCCACGGCTGCAAGAGAAATGACGATTGATGGAAACACCCATTGGTATATCCGCCGTTTTTTGGCGCACAAATTGGCTTTCGAGAAACCGCTGAATAGTTATATTAGAACATCTCATCGCCTGACCCATTTCAATAACTCTCAAAAAACCACCTTACAACAAATAGCCCAACGCAAGGGAGTAAATGTGCAACTCTTGCGTAAATACAATCAATGGCTCAAAATCTGGCAAATCCCTGACGAAAAATCTTATCCGGTTATTGTTCCTTTGAAAAATTAAACTAACTGGATAAAAAGTAGGTTATTCAGAAGAAGACGCAACTTAAAGCAACTAATAATTTCGCGGAGAAAGCGGCTTTGTGTAACTTTGCCAATACTCAAAAAGTCAGGATTATTCGGAAGAATTTTCAGGAAAATAAGCCAAGTTGTCACAGTTTGGCATTTGGCAAAAAAATTGACTTTCATTGAAGCGACTTTAAACGATTTAAACAGAGTGTTGTTATGACCAATAATTCAGAATCAGAAAAAGCATCTGCCGCTACTGACCAAAACGCTGAAAACTTGACAGATCAAGAGATCAAAAATACGAACGAGGAAAACAGCTCAGAAAATGCTGAGAATGCAACTTCAGAAGAAAAGACCGAAGCAAACGCTCAGGAAGACCAACTTCAGAAAGTACAAGGCGAGCTACAGGAAGCCAAAGACAAGTATGTGCGTTTGTATGCCGATTTTGAAAACTTTCGCCGTAGAACTGCCAAAGAAAAAATTGAGCAGGTAAAATTGGCTAACGAAGGTTTACTGAAAGATTTATTGCCAGTATTGGACGATTTTGAACGCGCTCTTAAATCGTTTGACTCGGCTGAGGACAAAGAAGCCATCAGAGAAGGAGTAAAACTTATTCAGGATAAGTTTGGTAAAACCTTGCAAAACAAAGGCTTAAAGCCAATGGAGTCTTCTATCGGAAAAGTATTTGACGTAGAAGAGCACGAGTCTATTGCACAAGTGCCAGCCCAAAGCGAAGACCAAAAAGGTAAAGTGATAGATGAGATCGAGCGTGGTTATTATTTGCATGATAAAGTAGTGCGTTTTGCAAAAGTAGTGATAGGAAGCTAAGACCAAAGGCGAATTATAAATACAAGAAAGAATGGCTAAAAGGGACTATTATGAAGTTTTAGGAGTAGGTAGAAGTGCCTCTAAAGATGAGCTGAAAAAGGCTTATCGAAAGCTGGCCATTAAACATCACCCCGATAAAAACCCAGGTGATTCTACTGCTGAAGAAAAGTTTAAGGAAGCGGCGGAAGCCTATGATG
>DMXI01000001.1 GCA_003483885.1 Microscillaceae bacterium | reverse complement strand
TTCCTAACGATGTGTATGTATATGATCTCGAAAAAGAGAAGTATGTATATACCAATACCCAATACTTTAAGTACTCGGGGTTTACAGTCAAAGATATTGATCGGGGTGGGCTTGATAAAGTGTGGTCTTTGATTCATCCTGAGGAGGTAGAGGATGTGAAAATCATTTTTGAAGAGGTGTACAAGGGTGGAGAAGACATGTACGAAATGGTATATCGTTTGGCTTGTAACCCAGTGTCGAGCCGAGATCGAAGACAGCACCAGGAACAGGATGTAGTGTCAGAGTTACACAAAGAAAATCAACGATATGTATGGGTATATGACCGTATTGTGCCGTTTAAAATCAACGTAGAAGGAAGGGTGACTCAGATTTTGGGTGTGGTACAAAATATTACCGACAACAAAAACTTTGAAGAGCAGTTGATTCAGGCTAAGCAAGATGCAGAAGATGCTTTAAGAGCCAAGGAATTATTTTTGTCTACCATGAGCCATGAAATACGCACGCCCATGAATGCAGTGATTGGTATTACGCATTTGCTGCTGCAAGAAAACCCTAAGGCAGAACAATTGGAAAACCTCAATACGCTTAAGTTCTCCTCTGAAAACCTGTTGAACCTCATCAACGATATATTAGACTACAATAAGATAGAAGCTGGAAAATTAAGTTTTGAGGAGGTAGATTTTAACTTGCGGGAGTTTATCAACAATGTGAAGCAAGGGTTTGCCTACCAGGCGGATGAGAAGGGGATAGAGCTGGAGTTTTATATAGATCATTCGGTACCCAATATTTTGGTGGGAGATCCCATTAGGCTTAATCAGATTTTAACCAATTTGCTGAGTAATGCGATTAAGTTTACTGATAAGGGGTTTGTGGTTTTAAAAGTGAGATTGCACAAGGAACAACCCTCACAAGAAAATGCAGGAAAGGGTAAAGTAACGGTATTGTTTAGTGTAAAAGATACAGGGATTGGAATCTCTGCGGAAAAAATAGCCAAGATATTCGATCGTTTTACTCAAGCCGATTCCGACACTACCCGTAGGTTTGGAGGTACCGGATTGGGGCTGGCCATTACAAAATACCTAATAGAACACCAGGGAGGGGCTATTGAGGTACAAAGCGAAGTAGACAAAGGCTCTGAATTTGTATTTTACCTTGATTTTGAAATTAGTAAGCTGAAAAAACTAGAAGGCTTAGTAGCTGATACTCAGGGAGATGCCCAGGTACATTTAAACAATGTGGACTTGTTGTTGGTAGAAGACCGAAAGATTAACCGTATGGTGGCTTCTAAATTTTTACGTCGTTGGGGCATCACCGTAGACTTTGCCTTCAATGGATTAGAAGCCATAGAAAAAGTCAAGCAAAAGCAGTATGATATTATCTTGATGGATTTGTTGATGCCTAAAATGGATGGATTTGAAGCTACTCGAGCCATTCGAGCGATGCCTGATTACCAAACAACTCCTATCATAGCCCTATCGGCATCTACGTTGAACCAGGAAAGGGAAAAGGCAAAAGAGGTGAAAATGAATGATTTTGTAGCTAAACCATTTAATCCCAATGAGTTATACCACAAAATAATGAAATACACCAAGCAAGACGAAGAGGATTTAGTGGTATCGCCAGTTGCCGAACCTCAAGCAGATAGTTTATCTGACCAATACGTAGACTTGGCCAAATTGGATGAGATTTGTGCTGGCGATCAGGAAATGCGCGAAGAACTGATTCGCATTTTTGCCGATGAACTGTCACCTGCTTTTGAGAATTTCAAAGCAGCCGCTTTGAGTTACGAACCTGAACCTATGCGAATCGTAGTGCATAACTTACGATCTTCTACCGAGCTTTTTGGGACCACCAAATTGTTGGAGGCATTGCAAGAAGCTAGAGAGCTATCATTGAATCGGGCAAACTTACAGATGATTGAACCTTTATTACAAAATATCGAGGCTATCAAAGACCAGATTGTAGCAGGGCTGTATCGTGAGATTTCACCTGAATGATCAAGATGTATTACATAATTACAATCAAAAGTTCTACCCAAGCTTTTAGTTTAAAAACTAACCAGATAGTTGATTTTTCTATCGAAACCAACTATTTTTATTTATTAGGTATTTTACAGTGAATTATTTGCTGTAAATCACCAATTGAAAATGGTTATACTAAACTATAAGTGAATGGAAAAATTTAATGTGGTGAATCGACGTGCCCAATGGTTGTGTTTATTGTTGTTGGGCTGTTCTTTGAGTGTAATAGCACAAACCCAAGAGGAGAGAACTAAATATGTGCTCTTAAATGATTATTATAAAGACAAAGACTACAAAAAGGCCATTGAGCCTTTGGATTGGTTTTTGAAAAACAGCCCCAAGTTTCATAAAAACATCTATATCAAGGGCAGCAAGCTGTATCATAAATTGGCTGAACAAACTCAAGATGCTCAGCTTAAAATGACCTATCAAGACAAAGCCTTGAAAATTTATGACTTACGAATTCAGCATTTTGGTGAAGAAGCTAAAGTACTGAAGCAAAAGGGATACTATGCACCCTATTACTGGAGTCAGCGACCAGACAAAGCTGAGGAGCTGTATACCCTATACAAAAAAATAATCCAACTGCATGGAAGCAATACCTATTCCCAGGTTATTTCCAATTACATGTATATGGTATTTCAAAAATACCAAAAGGAACAGCTCAAAGGGCCAGAAGTGATTGAGGTGTACGATCAATTGACCAAAATTATTGAAGATAACCTGACCAAAGCCCCGAAAGAATGGCAGGAGACAAAGAAATATGTAGACAATATATTCACCAAAATTGCGGTGATGAAAAGAAAAGATGGCAAAGAACCCTTGCTGAACTGTGCATTTATTGAGAAATACTATATGCCTCAGTACAACGAAAACCCCAATGACATTAAAATAATCAAGAAAATTATTTCTTATCTCATTTTGGTGCGACGCCAAGATCCAACTGCACCTTGCGGAAACAATGCTACTTTTGTTCAATTGAATGAAAAGCTTTTTAACGAGGCACCCACTTATGAAGGAGGGCTGCTCATGATTAAGCTTTATCAAAAGTTGGGAGATAAGCAAAAGGTAGAGGAGTTGACTTATAAATTACCAGAGTTGGCGATAGTCAATGAAAATAAAGCCCAGGCAAAACTAAAAGTAGCCAGGTATGAAAGCAAAAAAGGGAAGTATACTAAAGCGAGAAGGTTGGCGCAGGAAGCTGCACAACTAAATCCTGGCAAAGCGACCGAGGCTTATAATTTTATTGCAGGGTTGTATTACAGTAGTGGCAAAATTTGTACAGATAAAAACCCAGTATTGGCTAGGGCGGTTTATGTGGCAGCTTACCATATGTACAAAAAAGCCGGCAATGCTTCGGGAATGGCCAAAGCAAAAGCCCAATGCCCAGAGCTAACCACGGCCTTTAGCTATAATTATAAAGATGGTCAGTTAATAACCGTTGGTTGTTGGATTGGCGGAAAAGTAAAACTTATTACCCGTTAGTTACGTTATAAACTAAATGTTCAACGCAGTCTTTTTACCTTTTACTGTTATGATAATGGCCTGACTACAACCGTCAGGCTTTTTTTATGTCATATGGTCAGGTTATAAAGTGCTTTTGATTAGTTTACCGACAAAATGACTGTGTTTCTGCCGTGTTTTCTTCCCCACGAAGACTTTTTACTTCTTTTAGTGCATTGGCCTACCCTTTGATCATACCTCACTGAAATTAAAAACCAACAATATTCCCAAACATTATAAACGATACTAAAATGGAAGACAACATCAGAAAAAATAAGGAAGCCGAAGTGAAAGTAGATAAGAAATTATTAAAAGCTATTGCGGCAAATGCCGATGCTCTAAATACCATAGGAGGAGGAATGGCCACCACCAAGATGGAAATTATGCAATTAGAGGATGGGTATTTCTTGAAAATGAACATTCCTACGGTTTCGGTAGAAGCCTACAACATTGAGATCAATCGTGACCAATTGATGATATTTACTACTTTACCCGAGCAACGCGACAGTGAATTAGGCGAAGGGGTAGTTTCTCCCTTTTTCCAATCTTTTCCGATTAGTTCAGCAGTAGATGTTGACGGTATAGAAGCCGTGTTTGAAAATGGAGAACTCCAAGTATTTGCTCCATTCCGTGAAGACTATAAGTCTAACACTACCAAAAGAATTGACATAAGACAACTATAGATCACTTATTTAGTCATATCGCTTTTTTTATAAATTATCGAAAGCCCCTTCTTGTTAAGAAGGGGTTTTTTTATTCGATTTTTCATCGTTGCACTGAAACTAAAACCCCGAAAAACTTTTATGAGTAATAAAACTTATATATTTGAGTAAAAATACCTATTGATTAACTTTTTGATTATCAGTGTTTTACGAAGAGGTGACTTATTTGACCAATAATTTGCACGATTTGTCCAAGTAATTTCTCTGCTTTTTTCCAGTACTTTGTACTATAAAATCAGGCATCTGTACTATACAGATTAAAGATCTAAGTTATATCGACGGAATTATAAAAGCATACAATTGCTGTATGCAGAGAAATACGAACGACTATGTATTGTAGCTTTATCAGGCCCTATTGGTGTGCAATAGCATTGAGCTTATTGTACTCAATTACCGCGTATGCAAACAATGATACTACGCGAGTAAATACGACTAAACCAGAAACACTTTCTACCAGGAGTTTCAATTTGCCCCACGCTGGTGCCAAGCATAGGTACTTACCCCAAAGTACCAGAAGTTTTCGGCAGTTTTCCAGTACGCATTATGTCAATCATGAAAAAGAATCGGAGCAATTGCTTGAGCAGCTTTATCAGCAGAAAATGCTGGTAGAAGATTCTGCCAAACAGCAAAAAGTAACGCTGATTCACAAACTGCACAAGTTTGTACAAGACAATGATTTTTTGGTGAAGTCATTGAATTTAGCGGCCCCTATTCAACTACCCATTGGGATTAAACGAGAAATAGGCAATAGCCAATATATTGTACTCGTGGATAGCATTTCGGTGGACCGCAATGGGAATGCCCGCCTCAATACCTACATGTCAATTACCACCCCTGAAGGTAAAAAACTAGCTTTTGAAGGTTCTATGCAAGTGAGTGCCGAAGGCGGACTGGTTGGCGAAGCACGCCTGAAGTTATTGGTGGATGTTCCTTTGAAGTTTGCCAAAGGAGTATTACTGAACGTGAAGGCCAACGAGACTTATGTAAGTGTAGATTGTAATGGGTTTAAGGAACTAGGGTTGAAAGGAGAATTAACTTTCACTAATTTAGTAGAGGACTCAAAGGATGGAACTCCTGGTGACAAGCCAATCGTCACTACTTTTTCGACGGTAGTGCGCAGTTGGACCGACTTAGTCGTGACCTTGGACATGCCTGGTTTTCAGATCAAAGGAATCAAAGGGCTTGGATTTAGAGTCGAGAATGCAGTATTCGATTTTAGTGATTCGCGTAATGCGGCTAATTTTAGCTTACCCTCCAACTATGATGCTTCCTGGTTGCCCGAACCCAACAGTGTGCTTTGGAAAGGTATCTATTTTCGTAGTTTGAAGGTAGCCCTCCCTCGCTTTATCAAAGCGCAGCAAAAGCAAGATTCAACCACCAGAGACACGACCATTATTAGAAATAGAGTGACTTTCTTAGGAGAAGAATTGGTACTGGACGAAACGGGTTTTACTGGCAAAGTCACAGTAGAAAACTTGATTTCTCGTAAAGATGGTGATTTGGATGGATGGGCTTTCTCAATTGATCATTTGGGCTTTGCTTTTCAGGCCAATACCCTCAACTACTTTGAGATAAAAGGAGAAATTAATTTGCCGATTTCACCCAAAGCCGAGACAGCAGCTGATAGTGCCAGTTATCTGACTTACAGAGCAATGTTAGATTTTCCTAACGATGAGTTTTTGTTTTCGGCGGGTACCAATCGCCCTATTAGAATCCCGATGTTTGGAGGCAAAAGTAAATTGGAACTTACCCAAACTTACCTTGAGGCAAAAATAAGTCAGGGAAAAGTGCACCCTCGCGCTATTCTTACGGGTAAGTTTGTAATTGATAACAAGATCTTAAATATCGATGAGCTTCGTTTTGAAGGATTAGAACTTTCCAGCAATGGAGTGGATAAGTTTGATAGAATAGACGTGCGATTTGGCAAGAAAAAAGCTGGTAAGTTTCCTATCCAAATCACAGAGTTAAGCTTGATGAATGAGACTCAAATTGCCCAAGGTGATTCTACCCGAGTGTTTGCCGACAATAAAGCTGAAGACGAAACCGCCTATTTAGGAATCAAACTAGCCGTACAATTTAATTTTACCAAAGAGCTTCCTGCCGAGGGATACATCACCCTTATTGCGGCCAAGTACAAAAAGAATGGTTACCACAAATGGCGCTACAAGAGCACCCAAATCAACGGAATCAAAATAGATGTAGATCAAGGCGCATTTTTATTGAAAGGGTCATTGCGGTTCTTCAAAAATGATGAAGTATACGGCAATGGCTTTAACGGAAACATTACGCTAGGGATTAGCACGGGTGGTGGTGCTGGATTTGGTATGCGGGCTTCGGCCATCTTTGGAAACGTGCAAGGCATGCGTTATTGGTACGCCGATGCATTGGTAGCTTTTACCCCAGGATTACCCTTGGGACCTACCGGATTGGCAATTTATGGCTTTGGGGGAGGTTTATACTCTCGTATGCGTAAGCGACAAGGACACGAAACCGGAGTAGGGAGTGACCTTGGAAAAACCGCGACTGGTACGGTATACATTCCTGATCCCGATACCAAATTGGGTCTGAAGGCGACAGTAGTACTAGGAACTGCCAGTTCCACCAAGGCTTTCCAGGGGGATGTTACTTTTGAAATAGCCTTTAACCAACATGGGGGCATTAAGTATTTTGGGTTTGAAGGATATGCTTACTTCCTCAATGAAGGAGAAGGTATCAAAGTACAAGATTTGGTAAAACCACCAGTAGATCGTATGGGAACTGTGCCTTTGAGTGCACAGGTGATCATTGATTATGATGTGGAAAACCGAGTGTTTCATATGGTAGCTGGGGTGCAAGTAAATATCGAAAAATCTAAAGCCAAAGTGACTGGAAGAGGACAAATGGTGATGCACTTTGCACCTGATGAATGGTATATTCACATAGGCACCCCTGACAATAAGCTTACCGTTGATGTAGAATTAGAACAAATTAAACTTAATACTGGGCTATATTTTATGACGGGTTCGTCGGTGCCTGAGATTCCACCACCGCCTCAAGAGGTTTTGGATATTTTGGGAATGAGCACCGAATCAGTCAATTCAAGAAGTCCAGATGATTTATTGAAAGGAAAAGGGTTTGCTATTGGATTTAACCTCGAGATAGAAAAGAAATTTGAAGCATTTGTATATCTCCAGGCAAAGCTCGGCCTGGGCTTCGATATCAGCTATAAGAAATATGCGGAGAGTGTAAGGTGCCAAGGACGTGAAGGGACGATTGGAGTGAACGGTTGGTTTGGCCAGGGGCAAGCTTACATGTATGTGATAGGTGATCTCGGAGTGAAGTTTAAAAAGAAAAAAATTGCTATTGGACAAATATCAGCCGCATTACTGGCTCAAATTCAATTCTTTAACCCATTGTGGGCTAAAGGAACCTTGGGCGGACGTTTCAAAGTGTTGGGAGGCTTGGTAAAAGGTAAATTTAAGCTTTCAGTAGAAATTGGTAAACATTGTGACTTGGTGGGAGCCAATGATCCAGCAAACCTTTTGGCAGATGTCCAGGTGATTTCTGACATTACACCTACCGATGTCAATGGAGCGGTAGATGTATTTACTACTCCTCAGGTGGCCTTTAATATGCCCATAGGTGTGGAGTTCCAATTGTTAGACAACAATAATCAACCAGCAGGTTTTAGAGCCAAACTTGAGCAGCTTGAAGTATCCGCCAATAATCAGTCTTTGGCAGGAAGTATTGAATGGAATGAAGATAAGGACGTGGCGGTATATCAAACCAACGAGATTTTACCTGCTGAAAGCCAAATAAAAGTAATGGTGAAGCTGATTTTTGAAGAGAAGAACGGAGGGGTTTGGCAACCAGTAATGGACGGTAATGCACCGTACACTGAGGTCAAAGAAGTAACCTTTACCTCAGGACAGGCACCTACTTATGTGCCTTTGTTTAACATTGCGGCGAGTTATCCAGTAATGAACCAATTACATTTCCATAAAGGGGAAACCAATACAGGTTTTATACAACTTCACGTAGGACAAGCTTATTTGTTTGACCTCACCAATAGTACCGAATGGGCTGCTCAGAAAATGCGCTGGAAAAACACCCAAACTGGAGAAACCACCGATACTGATTTTACTTATGATGCAAGTAAGCGCCAATTGAAATTTGATTTGGCAGCTGCCAATTTAAAAA
The DNA here is from genome assembly GCA_003483885.1 of Microscillaceae bacterium. Taxonomy (GTDB): domain Bacteria; phylum Bacteroidota; class Bacteroidia; order Cytophagales; family Microscillaceae; genus Microscilla. Next base: position 6,495 of record DMXI01000001.1, on the reverse strand, counting down.
ATACGACGATCTATCAATTAGACATTGTAAATCTACCTCCTGAAAGTGCCCAAAACATAGATGATAATATACAAGACAATGCCAAGTTGTACATTACCAATGGAGATACGCTTTCGGTATCTAACAAAGAGATTAGTGGGACTCAAAAAAATTATCAGGAACAGTCGGTAATGGATCCAGAAGGAATGTATTTCCGCACCAGTAAGTATCAAACCCTGGCCGAAAAGTTCAATGCACTGGAAATAAAGAAGGGAATATTAAACCCTGTAAGTCCTTATGTGGATGCGATGCACAACTTTCTAAGAGGGGACGAATTGTTTGACAAGGTAGAATTAGAAGGAATTGTGGTAAACCGCAATGGGTATAAATATACTATACCGCCTTTGTTACATTTCAAGGCCAACATAAATACGACCAACTGGCTTCAACAGAAAGTACAACCACGAATTTATGAAGGGTATCCATTTGGTAATGGCATAGAAATTACCTGGAGGCCTACCGAAATATTAGGAGTACCAATTACCGGATTTGTAGGGCTGAATCAATACGAGGATAGACAAATGTTAAATCCTGATCAATTGATTTACCCATCTATGACTGCCCCTTCACTACGAATTTTGTATGATGTGGCCCACTATGCTTACGAAGATTTGTACGATTTAAAATCACAAATTGCAAACGCCTACAGTAGTGGTGCTACTGCCACTGATCGCCTTACGGAAATTTTAAGTGCAACCTTTCCAAGAATGGATTATGGAGCTTACCCAATACAAATACAATATGTATTGCCCAAAGCTCAGAACAACATTACAACTACGAACAACATCACATTAGAAACCCTTTTGGGGAACTAAAAGCAATTGAGGGAAATGCTAAAATCTAATAAAATAATGAAAGGTTTTTGGAGCCTTATAGGGATACTTTGGGTCGTTTTTTCGGCAGAAGCCCAAAATAGCACCCAAGCTGGGGTAAAACTACTTACCCGAGCGCACCAAAACGAAATTAAGCTACGATGGGCACCTACTTCTCCTTTATTGTGGCAGTATGGCTTACAATATGGGTACCGCCTGGAGAAATTATTAGTTTATCAAAATGGTCAAGTACTACCCAAACCTCGCCCCTTGACTTTGGCAAAAGTGTTGTTTCGGGCTGCACCTCAAGCAAAATGGCAACCCTATTTGGAAAAAGATGCTCAGGCAACTGTAGCCTATCAGGCCATGTTTGGGGAAAAAATGCAGGTAAGTAGTAACAATAAAATTCTCAAGCTTGTAGAGCAAGCCGAACAGCAACAATTACGCTTTACTTTTGCTTTGATGGCAGCTGATTATTCAGCCATTGCTGCCCAGCTTTCGGGGTTGAGTTTTACCGACAAACAAGTTAAAAAAGGAGAAAAATACCTATACCGCATTCGCTTAAACTTGCCCGCAGGCATTCAGGTAAAGACGGAGGCAGGAAATGCCTATGTAGGAACAGACGATTATGCCCCATTGCCTAAGCCACTAGAGCTAGATGGAAAGTTTGGAGACAAAAATGTATTGTTGGTATGGAACCAACTGTATTATCAGCGTATCTATTCAGGGTATTTTATAGAGCGTTCCGAAGATGGTAAAAAATATCAATTAACTTCTCAATTACCACATGCTGTTTTTGAGAAAGATACCCTCCAATCCATCCCTCAGCGTTATATGACGGTGGTAGATTCATTGCCTCAAAACAACAAAACGTACTATTTCAGGGTACGAGGGCTTACCCCTTTCGCCGAACTAGGACCTCCCTCGGATTCGATAGTAACAGGCCAGGGAAAAAGCCAAAATGAATGGCAGGTGGTTTTGGAAAAACCAACCATCAAAAAACAACAGGTGATTTTACACTGGCAAGTGTCAGACAAGATTGCTTCCCACATTAAAGGGTTTAAGGTAGCAAAAGCCGCTAAAGCCCAGGGAAAATATCAATCACTACATACCGGATTGCTTGCTGCTGGGCAAAAACTATACGTAGACTCAGTGGCCAGTGGTGCTACCTATTATCAGGTAAAAGCCATTGGTAAAAATGGCGAGGAGGCCACATCTTTTCCTCATTTGGTACAATTGCCTGATACCATTCCTCCTGATGCTCCAGTAGTATTGGCAGGGGTGGTAGATACTTTGGGTGCAGTTACGTTACGTTGGGCACCTCCCAATGCCAAAGATGTAAGAGGATATCACGTGTTTCGCTCCGAAGGAGAAAATGATGAATATAGTCGGATAAATGTTACGGTGATCAACGATACTACCTTCGCCGATTCTATTAATCTACGTAGCCTCAATCCTTACATTCATTACAAGATACAAGCAGTAGATCAATATTTCAATCCATCGCCTTTGTCTAAAATGCTACGCCTGAAGCGTCCAGATAAAATACCCCCGTTATCACCTGTTTTTGTTAGAGCATTATCTACCGATTCTTCACTTACCCTACAGTGGCAGGCGAGCGCCAGTCAGGATGTAGCCCGTCATTTATTGTACAGAGCCGAAATGGGCAAAGATCAATGGCAGCTCATTGCTAACTTTACTCAACTAGATACCAGCGCTTTACAACAAGTTCAAGATACAAGCCTGCACAACACCCAATATATTTTTCAAGACGAAACCGCCAATCCAGGTCGTCAATACCAATATACCTTGGTAGCGGTAGATAGTAGCCATTTGGAATCACCACCTTCCCGTCCGGTGAGTGCCCGACGCATTGCCCGCACCATATTACCCGCAGTTAAGCAGTTACGGGCTAGTCAAAACTTTAAAGCAAAATGGATTGAACTCGAGTGGCAATACAGTCAACCCCAAGTGACTGCTTTTAGAATATATCGCGCCAAAGGAGAGGCGAATTTAACCTTATATAAAACCATTGAAGTGACCGCAGATCAAGCTACAAATCTATTTCAGGACAAGCAAGTAGCTAAAGGCTTAGCCTATCGCTATCAGGTACAAGCGGTGTCTCCTGGAAAGGTAGCCAAGTTTAGTAAAGTAATTCAAATCAGGTATTAACGAAGCTAACGACCCAAAAAGATGAAAATAATACAACGTATACTATTGTTATGGATGCTAGTGGGCTTAAGCCTGGGAGTGTTTGCTCAAAAGAAATATAAGCTTTTAGTGGTCAATACAAATTCACAAAATTGTATTGTACCTAATCTACTTACATATAAGTTAAGTGATGGTACCTCTACATCACCTGGAATACCGACTGGTACATTCTCTGAAGCTCAAAAACCAATTGAAGCGACAGTGCTTGGGGTAACTAAGTATGGCGGTGGTAGTTGTGGATTGAATGGACGAAGTAAAGTACATACTTTAAATGAGTGTAGTGTACAGTTGCTTTCGTCACCTTCTCAGACAAATCCTGGGAGTGCATTTCCAGTTTTTGTAGATATAGCAGCTTTTGTATCAGTATTGTATGCTACTCCCGAACCCATCACTGTATCAGGAAGTAATGACCCAAGCGAGCATTGTGAAAGTGAAACAGTCACGCTAACTACACGGGCTTGTACTGCTCCTTTTTTACAAGATAGTTTGCGTTGGGAGGTGAGTCTAACTGGAGTCCCAGGAAGTTATACATTTTTTAAACATTCCAGAGCGCTTAATATTGATGTAAACTTTAGTGATATTCCAGGAGCCACCCTGGGATCAGATATATATTTTCGAGTAAGGTATGAGGTAAATGACGACTTAGAATTTGATGGAACCAAAATTATTAAATTCCTAGCCGATGCTCCTTCCCTTGAACCTGCACATATAACAGGCATTGATCCTGTGTGTAATGGTGAGCTAGGAACAATTAACATTACAGGTACTACTATTTCCCCTGCGGTATCAGTGCTGACTTATACACTTCAACGCTACGTTTCAGGAGGGTGGGATGCTGTTTTAGGTGGGCAAGCAAATGGAAATGCCAATAATGCCCCTATCATATTTGAAGATCTTGCACCTGGGGATTATAGAGTATTAGTAGCAGTAGCAAACACACTAGCGAATAATAACATTACCGGATGTGCAACAGATACTTCAGGTACAATTGTTATCGATACAGCTCCCCTTCCACTTGTTTGGACGGGGCTCGACTGTAAGTCTGGAGTAAATTGTATTAAAAATGCGGACGATTCTTTCCAAACCAAATGTTTTGGAGAGATGGCCAGTGTTACTTACACAGGAATCAGCGGAGGTAGTGGAGGCTATCAGTTTCGAGTGTTTGCTCCAGGAACTGCCGAAGGTGCTCGTGGTACATTTGCTCCAGCAAATGGGACTGGAGGAACCTCTTTTGATGTAGAACGCAGTGCAGGTACCTACATTGTTGAAATTATTGACCAAAACAATTGTGCAGTAAGCCCTAATAGATATGATACTTTAGTGATTCATGATGCTCCTAAACTTGGAGGTACCATTACTTATCTTACAAAGCCTAATGGGTTCAATGTAAGTTGTAGAGATGGCAACGATGGGCAAATAAGCATTGCTCCTACCGGAGGGGTTGGTAATTATACCCTCATCCTCAGAAAGGGTACCATGACGATTGCTACTCAGTCAGACATTGCCCGAGGCAATACCGTAGTATTTAGCAATCTGGAAGCCGAAGTTGGTAACTATACGATAGAAGTGGCTGAGTATGATGCTGCAAGTTGTACGCAAACTGTGATGGTTAACCCACTTACCCAACCAGCAGCATTGACTATGAACATTGATAAGGTGCAAAAACACAATGGATTCAATGTGAGTTGTGCGACTACTGCTACCAATGCCAGTGCTGATGGAGAATTGAGGATTACACCACAAGGAGGGGTGGGGCCTTTTACAATCCGGGTTAAAGAAGGAACAAACGACGTTAACTTGGCTACCGGGGTGGCACAGGGAACTGCTACCACCTTGGGAGGACTTTCACCTGGAGTGATTTATAATGTTGAAATTACCGATGAAAGCACCTGTGCTATTACAATTAGCGAAGATATTTCCTCAGCATTGACTGCTCCAACCGCACCTACAATAGTAGTGGATACCTATGACGTAACCTGTGCGGGAGGAAGCGACGGGACACTGGAAATAACCTCTAGTGGTGGAGTCAATGGAAGCAAGTTCACGGTAAGTATTTTGGGCACTGGCTTATCGTCGATCAATGTGACAGCGGGCAGTCCTGCTATCTTCAATGGATTGGCAGCCAACACCTATACCGTGATAGTTACTGATAGCATTGGATGTAATTTTAACGCCAGTGCAACAATTGATCAACCAGCTGCCATTAGTGCCAATGTAGCTTTGGGGGCTATTCAATTGAATGGAGTGGCTCATATCAGTTGTAAAGGTGCCAGTGATGGAAGTATTACGGTAGGTGGATTAGGAGGAGGCAATGGGGAGCTATTTAAGTTAGAGCTCAAGCGGGATGGAGATGCTGGCTTTTCCCGAATCATCGATAACATACGATCTAGCGATCCACCCAACACTTTCAGTGGTTTAGCTGCTGGAACTTACTCGATAATCATTAGCGATAACAAGGGGTGTAATGTGACCGTTACTCAGGAAACCATTGGTTCTAACCCTTTGACTTTAACCGAACCAGAGGCCATTACAGCTAGTTTTGATACTACCGCAGTGAAATGTTTTGGTGGCAACGACGGACAGGTAAAATTGATTGTAGGAGGAGGGAACACCTACAGTGCAGCCAAAATCCGATTGATAGATATCAACGATGGGTCCAAAGTTTTTCCTAGCCCTACCCAAACCGATACCCACGAATTTGAATGGACTAACTTAAGTGCAGGTAACTACCGAGTAGAAATTACCGACAGTAAGGATTGTAATCTCATAGATGTAGCACCCTGGAACAACAGTAGTTTTGAGATTACTCAACCTGCCGCGGCAGTAGATCTAGCCGAAACCAGTAAGTCTCCTACCTCTTGTAATGGGGGGAATGATGGTCAGGTAACCTTACAAGGTTCGGGAGGTTCAGGAAGTTACGTGTTTTCAAGCGATGGAACCAACTTTGGCGCTACGGCCAGTACCAGTACTACCTTTAGCAACCTGGCTGCAGGCAACCATAAGTTTTGGGTAAAGGATACCAACGGCTGTCTGGATTCTTTAGTGATTAACATCATAGAACCCTCTGTGATTGTGATAGACACTGTGGTGAAAGATGTAAGCTGTTTTGGAAACAACGACGGAGAAGTAACTCTACAAGTAAGTGGTGGAAATGGTAAGTATACCTATTCTCGCCAACCTGGTGTAGGTTTTACATCAAATCCTACCTTTACTACCTTAGGCAAAGGCACCTACACTTTTTATGTATTAAGCGACGACAAATGTTTGACCGAAATAACCAATGTTGAAGTAGGGGAACCCAAAGAACTCACCGCTACTGTAACTCAAGCCCAGGCAGTGCAGTGCTTTGGAGAAAGCAACGGGTCTTTTACCTTGAATATTTTGGATGGAACCGCTCCTTATCAGGTATCAGCCAATGGAGTAGATTTTGTAG
>DMXI01000018.1 GCA_003483885.1 Microscillaceae bacterium | reverse complement strand
GGAGGTAATCCGGCTGGATGAGGAGTCTGATTCGAAATCAGGTACTACCTGCACAAGGTATTGGGGGTTCGAGTCCCTTTGCCTCCGCTATCAACTTACCATGGAAGGGTAACAACATGCGTTGATCAAATATTCCCTTGAGTTGCTCAAGTGGCGTAGATGAGCGTTACTTCGTAGACTGAAAATCTATTATGGGTTCTCCCATCCCTTCCATTTTTTTCTCAAAGTTGCTATTAAAGCACCTCCCCCTATAAAAAACTAAAAATCATTGTAGCTGATACATATCCATTCCACCAACTCCAGGTTTCTACGATCTTTTACAGATTGATCATTCAAGAACATTGTCAGGTGATTTTATGTTATATTTGCCCACTAACAACAGCGCCTGTATGAAAGCACCAGAATCAAATACTACCCAGAACTTACTGCGTTTACTACGTTCAGTTGATGAACGCTCAGTGGCCTTGGGTTTAGAAATACACCAAAACAATCCTACTTCTGATATTACGGCATTGCTACAAGGTTACCAGAAGCTTTATAATATACTTTTTGATGCTTCTATTGATATAATGACAGTGGAGCATTTGACGGCTCTAAATAACCCAGAACTTGATTTACGTACTAGCAATTTGAAAGTTTTGCCTCGTGAAATCGGACAACTCTCTCAGTTAATTTTTTTAGAATTAGGAGATAATGAACTTGAGGAATTGCCTCCAGAAATCGGCCAGCTTAACAAGTTGCAATACTTGGGTTTAGAAGGGGATAAAATCAAAGAATTACTTCCTGAGTTTGGGCAACTTACCCAATTGCAAGAATTAAATTTAAATTGGAATCAGCTCCAAGAATTACCCCCTGAAATCGGGCAATTTACCCAGTTGGAAAGGTTGGGTTTAGGGGGGAATCAATTGAGGGAATTATTGCCAGAAATCGGCCAGCTTATCCAATTGCAAGAATTAAATTTAAACAAGAATCAACTAACCAAGCTACCTTCAGAAATCGGCCAGCTTAATCGGCTAAAGGAGTTGGATTTATCAGAAAACCAACTTAAGGAATTGCCTTTTGAAACCTTTCAGCTTATCCAGTTACAAGAATTAAATTTAAGGAAGAATCAACTCAGAGAATTACCCGCTGAAATCGGCCAGCTTACCCAATTACAAGAATTAAATTTATGGGGGAATCAACTCAAGGAATTGCCTTCGGAAATCGGCCAACTTACCCAGCTGAAGTGGTTATATTTATCAAATAGTCAAATCGATGGATTACCCCTTCAACTCAAGAATCTACCTGAGTTTCAGCCATTAGGTTTGGATGGCAATCAACTCAAGGAATTGCCTTCGGAAATCGGGCAACTTACCCAGTTGAAAAGGTTAGATTTAGGGGAGAATCGTCTTGAAGGATTACCCTCGGAAATCGGTCAGCTTACCCAATTGGAAAGTTTGGACTTACAAGGCAATCAACTGAGAGAATTACCCTCGGAAATTGGTCAGCTTACCCAATTGGAAAGTTTGGACTTACAAGGCAATCAACTGAGAGAATTACCTTCGGAAATCGGCCAGCTTACCCAGTTGAAAAGGTTGGATTTAAGAAAGAACCCTTTGAGCGTAGATGAAGCACAGCGAAACATCATTACTTCCTGGTTACCCGATTGCCATATCGTATGGTAGGATGCCAATCTATGATAGACAGGAGGTCTTTTGACAGAACAAAGTGTAACCTGGGCAAAACGCCCAAGCTACAATGAATCCATGGTTTAAAATACTCCAGCAAACGATGCTGGACAAGACTGTTCATCGTCTGGTCCTGAAGAGTTTTTACAACTGCACCCATCGTTGTCGGTAGCGGTACAGTTACCATCACCCACACAGGTAACGGATATTCCTCCACTACATTCGGCAGTAGCAGTTGAGCCAAGGCCTCCTTTGATCATTCGTTGTTGATCTCTGGAAAGGAGTACACCTTGTTTGAGGTTAAAATGAGTAAATTTTGATTTAAGCATGGGTTAATTAGTTTTAGTACAAAGGTTTTGGATTTGAAACTAATAATGGAACGGGTCTCTATGGTGCGAGTGACAACGTTCCACAAAATTGATAGCTCACCATATTGTCGTTAGCATCATAGCAGGCACAGCTTACACCATTATTAGTAGTACATCTGGAGCCACCTGAGCAACTCACTGGGCTATTTCCATTATTACAATCGGTTGAACTCGAGGCTCCTCCTTTAACCATCCGCTGCTGTTTTCTGGATAAAACATCGCTTTGTTTGATGGTTAGATTTTTAAATTTTGATTTAAACATTTGATTACTTGTTTAGGGATAAAACCATTCGTTTAATCTGATAAGCAAAGACTTCAGCGCAACACAAATCAATCGCGACTTCATTGAGCAAGTTTAAACCTATTGACATTTCTTTTCAGAGGTATTTTTACTCAAAGTAAAACACCCATTATTTTCCTGATCACTTGAAAATAACGAACGTTTGTTGCCTTCAATCTTTGGTAAAACAAAACTAACAGGAACAAAAGGCTAAAACGTCTCTGTAAATTTACAGAGACTACTTTAAGGTCCATTTAAGCAAATGAACTCACTATGCTATTGATAATCAATTGTTTAATACGTAGGTTGTTGATTTAAAAGTCTCAGATAAAAATTGATGAATGTCCATTTCGTTCTCTTGAAAACAGGAAAAAAAGCAATGTCACATTCTAAACTTATCCATACATACAACAAAACGACCCTTTGGTGTAATATTCACGATAGTTCGTGGAATAACCCATTCTTTGATTCTCTATCATCTGTAATTGTTCGTATACTTGTGCACATATCGAACAATGGATACTCAAAAAACATATCGCCTTTTTGTCTTATGGTTGGCCTATCTGGTAAGTACTGCTACCTTATTGGCCAAAGGACAGGTGCCTCAAGCCTTTGAGGAGAAGGCGGTAGTTAAGGTAGAACTTAGCCTGGAGAGGGCAAAACAAGCGAGTCAAGATCCAGCAAATCAGTCAAAGCTTCCACTGGAAGTACTGGTGCAAAAGGTACTACAGCCCAAGGAGAAAGTACCAAGTTTGAGTGAATCGGGCAAAAGCATCGTACAACCACTGAAAAGCCTGATACCATCATCAAGCCTATCGCTTCTTCCAGTGCTGAATTGTGGATTTGGAATTGTGTTTGCATCCTTTGAGTATTGCCTGGACGACTACAAACCATCCATTGCCCTACTTCCTTATTTTGAGAATATTTTCTCCCATTTTATTGTCATCAATGCGCCCTAGTGCTTGGTGTCCCTTCTTAATACAGGTCTAAGTTAAAGTCTTGATTTATAGCCTGTAATCCATCATTTATTTTTTGGTACTGTCCAGTAACCCATCTTTTATCAGATGATATGGGGCACTACATTCTTCCCTGATTGGGATTACTTTCTTTGTAGGTGTTTTGAGCAACAAAGCTTATCCAAAGATAAAGGTGTGTAGCAACAGTACCCATTTCTCAAAGTTATAAAATCACCTCATGAAAAATAAAACTGGAATCATCACCTTGACGATCGCCATTACCCTTTTGTGTATTTATTACCTTATGTTTACTCTACAGGCCTGGAGAGTACAAAGAGATGCCAAGGAATATGCACGCAATCCTACAACCCAAGTCGTAGACGAAAAAAAAGCGCAAAGGTACCTGGATTCTATAAGCACCAAAGTAGTATATGAACTACCAGGGGCATCTTTTACTTACAAATCGGTCAAAGAAAAAGAACTGGCCTTAGGACTTGACCTTCAGGGAGGGATGTACCTCGCGGTGGAGGTGTCTCCTATCGAAATTATCAAAGCCTTAGCGGGTGGTAGCTCCAGCAGTAAACTAAACACTGCCTTGAAAGAGGCCCAAAAAGCCCAGGCTAATAGCCAGGAGAAGTTTGTGTACTTATTTCAGAAGGCCTTTGAGCGTTTGTACCCCAATGACAAACTAGCCGATATTTTTGCGAGTAGTGCCAATCGTGAAAAAGTGCGTACTAATTCTTCTAACGATGAGGTGATTCAGTTTATCGGCGCCGAAGTAGACGAAGGAGTGGATCGTGCTTTTGAAATTTTGCGTCGTAGAATTGATAAGTTTGGAGTGGCCAATCCTAACATTCAGAAGTTATCGGGAACGGATCGTATTATGATTGAGTTGCCAGGGATAGACGACCCAGACCGGGCCATAAAACTCATTTCGGGCGTAGCCAAGCTCGAGTTTTGGGAAGTATATGAGCAAAATGAGGTCGCTACCAGCTTTATAGAGTTGAGTAATTATATGAATAAGCAAGACCGAACTAAATCCAAACAACCTAAGAATACCCAGCAAGACACTACCAATCAAAGCAATACTCGTAATCAGGAATCACTGGTGGCAGGTAATAATACATCTGATTCATCTAAGGTAGATACTATTACTCAAAGCGTTGATACCACCTCTCAAATAGAGAATACCAAGCTCGATACCACTCAACAAATTGGTGCTACTTTTACCCGTTTGTTCAAAAACACTGGTACGAACTATGCGGCTTTGCCCAGCGATACTGCCGAAATCAATCGCTATTTGCGTAAGCCAGAGGTGCGTCGTATGTTCAAAGGAAACGCTTTGTTTTTCTGGGATGTAAAACCTGACAACAAAACCAAGCTTTTGAGCTTGCACGTTGCTAAAAACACTCGTGGTGGCCAAGCTCCCTTAGAAGGAGACGTAGTAGTAGACGCCCGTCAGGAGTTTAACCAAAACTCTCAACCTGAAGTGTCTATGCGGATGAACACTAAGGGGACCAATGCGTGGAAAAAGCTGACTCGGGCCAACATCAACCGCCAAGTAGCCATCGTGTTGGACAACAATGTATATTCTGCACCTATCGTAAACAATGAGATTACCAATGGAAATTCGTCTATTGCTGGAAACTTTACCGTAGAAGAAGCCCGCGATTTAGCCAATATTTTGAAAGCAGGTAAATTACCCGCTCCAGTGCGCATTGTAGAAAAAGCCGTGGTCGGGCCTTCCCTGGGGCAAAAATCTATCATTCAAGGACTTCGCTCTATGTTGGTAGGGCTGGCTTTGGTTGTCGTGTTTATGGTATTGTACTACAAACTGGGAGGAGCCATTGCCAACATTGCCTTACTGGCCAACATCTTCTTTATTGTAGGAATCTTGTCTCAATTTGGAGCCATTTTGACTTTAGCGGGCATCGCGGGCATTGTACTCACCATTGGTATGTCGGTAGATGCCAACGTACTGATCTACGAACGTATCCGAGAGGAACTCCGACGCGAACAAGCAGTAAAATTGCCGATGGCGATCAAACTAGGTTACGAAAAAGCGTACAGCTCTATTATTGATGCCAACGTAACAACTTTCTTGATTGGAGCCATTCTTTACAGTTTTGGTTCAGGTGGAGTAAAAGGATTTGCGGTTACTTTGATGATTGGTATTGGTTGTTCTTTGTTTAGTGCGATTTTCATTACTCGTCTCATCATTGAAGCCATTTCGCGTGGAGGCAAACGGAAGGTCAACTTCTCTTCGTTTATCCCAACTTTAGGTAAACCAAACATTCAGTTTATCAAATTGCGTAAGAAAGCTTATATGATCTCAGTGGCCTTTATCACCTTTGGTATTATCTCGATGGTCATCAATGGCGGTTTGAACTTGGGCGTAGATTTCAAAGGAGGTCGTTCGTACGTGGTGAAGTTTGAAAAACCGATAGCGGCAACGGATGCTAGAGTGGCTCTAGGGAAAACGATGGAGGGGAGCCTGGAAGTAAAAACCTTTGGTTCAACCGACCAAATCAAAGTAACGACTAGTTATTTGATCGGCGATGAATCAGAGGAGGCAGATCAGAAGGTGAGAGCCTTGGTCTTGGATGGATTGAAGACATTTAACGATGGTAAAAAACCTTCGGTAGAGAGTTTTTTTAAAGTTGGTTCTACCATTGCCGATGATATCCGAAATACGGCTCAAACTGCGGTCTTGTTCTCGTTGGTAGTTATCTTCATTTATATTGTGGCCCGTTTCCGTCGCTGGCAGTATGGCGCTGGGGCCATTGCGGCCTTGTTTCACGATGTATTGTTTGTGCTTTCGGCCTTCTCTATTGCTTATTTGTTAGGTTTCTCTCTGGAAATAGATCAGGTATTCATTGCCGCGATTCTCACCGTAATTGGTTACTCTATCAACGATACCGTAGTAGTGTTTGACCGTATTCGGGAAGAAGACTCAGACAACGAAAAAGCCCGTCGTGGCCAGGCCTTTGGCGAAGTATTGAACAATGCGATCAATAATACCTTAAGTCGTACAGTGATGACTTCTACCACCACCATGGTTGTAGTATTGACCTTGTTCTTAGCCGGGGGCGAAGTATTGCGAGGCTTCTCGTTTGCCTTGTTGGTAGGGGTATTGGTAGGTACCTATTCTTCGGTATTTATTGCCTCACCGATTGTGTTGGATTTTTATAACTTACAGGCCCGTCGCCAAAAGCATAAAAAGCTTAAAGGGGTTAATCAAGGTAAAACCAAGTCGGTTAAATCTTAAATGGAGGTTATTGCTACGGGACATTTTATACCAATCCATAGATGAAATCCGCACACTTTTTTTCAGTAGAAACGGGCCAGAGGCCCTACTGTAATAGTCACTCGCTGCAAGCAAGCGACGAATAGGTACTCGCTTGGCTCTGCCGAGCGAGCAATATTAGGAGGCTTCCAGCCGTAAATTTGTACGGATTAAGGATATGGATTGGTATTAGCTAAAATTGGCCGTGAAGACACAGCCAACGGCGTGGCCATCTCAGTTGGTGTTTCCATAACCTAAAAATGTCTACTAGTATAGTGAAGGTTATTTAACCAATAAAAGCTTCCGATAAATTAATTCAAAAGCCTTCATAGGTGGTATCGTTTTGTGCGAACATCACCTACGAAGGCTTTTGAAATTTACTGATAAAAACTAGAGTTTTACCTGCTATTCAAGTCTCGGTTCAACACCGGGATCTTTCGGATTCTTTTACCCGTGGCCGCAAAAATCGCATTCAACACGGCAGGAGCCAGGGGAGGTACCGAAGGCTCACCCGCCCCTGTTGGGTCCTCGTCACTCTCAATTAAATGCACTTCTATTTCCGGCATTTCGCTCAGGCGCAATATCTTGTTGTTGTGGTAATTACTGTTTTTTACCTGCCCCTTTTCAAAATCGACTCCACCATACAGCAACGCACTCAAAGCCCAAATAATCCCCCCTTCGGCTTGTCCTCGTACAAAGTGCGGGTTGATAACCCGACCCAGGTGCATGGCACAAGTGATTTTGTGTACTTTAAGCGCCCCATTGACTACCGAAACCTCGGCTACCTGGGCACAAGCCGTGCGCGAAAACCCAGTCACAGCCAAGCCTTGGCCGTGTCCTTTGGGCATTTTTTTGCCCCATTGAGCTTTTTGGGTCACCTCTTGTAGCACGGCCTTGTAGCGGGTACGGGTCAATTGGCGGTAATTTTTAATCAAATTGGCCCGATCTCCGGTACCTACCAACGATACAGGAGCTTCTAAATGCTCCATTCTAAATTTGTAAGGGTCTTTGCCCAACTTATGGGCGGTTTCGTCTATAAAGCTTTCCAGGCTCAACGAAGCCGAATGTACTACTACACTACGCCAGGCGCCCATCGGAAAAGGAGGCTTGACCACCGCACATTGGGTTTTGATGTGGGGAAATTCGTAAAAAATATCGTACAGTGCATCGCCACCTTTGCCACCTGCTACCCGCACGATGTTGTTTTCCCAACCTACAATTTTCTTGTCTTTGATAGCGGCCCGAATGGTATTGTAAAAATAGGGATGGTATTGGTCGTGTTGTAGCTCATCTTCCCGGCTCCATACCAACTTGACCGGTTTGCCCCCAATGGCTTTGGAAATAAGTACTGCTTCGGCCACAAAATCTTCGCCCCGACGACCAAACGACCCACCCGAGGGCAACACGTTTACTTTTACCTTATCTTCAGAAGTGTTGAGTACTTGAGCGGCTATTTTGGTTGCGTACTGCACCGATTGAGTGGCAGTCCATACTTCGCATTGGGTACCTTTAAATCTTGCCACAGCACTGATAGGCTCCATCAAAGCATGAGCCTGGAATGGATTTTCGTAGGTAGCTTCCAACACTTCATCCGCTTTTGCGAAAGCATCGCTTACATTGCCCAAGTTTACACTAGGCTTGAGGGGTTTTTTGGCGGCCGCCAATACTTCTTTTCTGACCGAATCCATATTGCGCTTGCCATTCGGCCCATATTCCCACTGTACTTTGAGGGCTTGCTTCCCTTTAAAGGCCGCCCAGGTAGAATCGGCTACTACCACCACACTATCATATACATATGGGTCATTTTTGAGGTCTACGTTCGTGATTTTTACCACTTGTTTTACCCCTTTTACTTTCAGTGCAGCTGAATCATCATAGCTTTTGAGCTTGCCTTGGTATACCGGGCAACGCAAAGCAGCGGCATACAACATATTGGGCAATGTAAAGTTGGAAGTATATTCATCTTTACCTACTACCAAGTTGGGAGTAATCAGGTTTTTGACGGGTTTACCAATGTATTGGTATTCTTTGGTGTCTTTGTAAGTGAGCTTCTTAGGGACGGGTATTTTAGCAGCTTTTCCAGCCAATTGACCAAAATCCATTTTTTTACCACTAGGACGGTGAATTACCTGGTTATTTTGGGTGTAAAAATCTTTCTCTGAATAGTCTTTATTGGTTTTAGCCTTCATTTGTTGAGCGGCAGCGGTAATAAACATCATACGCGCAGCAGCTCCTGCATCACGGAGGGGGCGCCATAACTTACGAATACTCGAGCTACCTCCTGTAGTGCCTTGTTCGTTGCGGCTAAATCGTTTGTCATAACCCGCTCGCTCTACCTTGAGCTTATCCCAGGCGGCGCCGAGTTCATCGGCAATAATCATGGGGAGCCCAGTACCCGAACCCTGGCCCATTTCCAGCTTGGTGAGGGTGAAGGTAATGTTGCCTTGCCCGTCAATTTTTAGAAAAGCGCTGGGCTGAAATTGAGGAGCAGTTTCTTTGGCAAATAAATCGTTACTCCAGGGGAAACTCATACTGAGCAGGAAGCCACCACCGACTGCCCCTGAAACTTTTATAAAATTGCGTCTTTTCATATTGTTTATTTTAAATATTTTAAAGTGTGGTTTAAAATCAATTGTGTAAACTTCTGGTGCACATTTGCACTAAGCCTTCTCCAAACTTTTGGCCTTATCGCATTCTACTATTTTGTTCAAAATAGATCAATGAAGGTGATAACTCAAGTAGGATATTGTCACCCAGAGCACCGCGAAGGGTCTGAGTGGCAGACTCGTTTTTATTTCACCGTTGCAGGTGTTTAAGTGGTACGTCATCCGCAGCCTTTTCCCCAACGTCATTTAGTTAAGCATTATCACAGCAAAAAAGAATATCGAATATCGATTAACGAAGGAAAAACTTTGAAAATGCCGATTTTTTCTGAGATTAGAGTGTGTCCACCTCCTTCCAAAATCGAACGCAGTGAGCTCACCGTAGGTAATC
>DMXI01000014.1 GCA_003483885.1 Microscillaceae bacterium | reverse complement strand
TGGATTGTTCTTTATTTTATGCTCGATTAATTGGTAAAAAAACCATTTCTCGAATCAAAAATGGCTTTCAAAAATTTATCAAATATACGAAAAAAGCAGCATATTTGCCAACCTGCATTTGTTTTGTTCGCCAGGGAATTTATTTAATTTTTTTTACTAAAGTTGCTACATTTTATTGCCTAAATCACTGAAAAATGCCTCAAAAAATCGCTAATATCTCCATTTTGGTACATGATTATGACGAAGCCATTGCCTTTTATACCCAAAAACTCAACTTTACGCTCATAGAAGATACCCCTTTGAGCGATACCAAACGCTGGGTGATTGTGGCCCCTCCTGGTGCTACCGAATCTCGCCTGTTATTAGCCAAAGCCAAAAACGAAACGCAGCAACAATATGTGGGTAACCAGACTGGAGGGCGTGTTTTTTTATTTTTGCATACCGATGATTTTTGGCGCGACTACAAAGCCATGGTCGCCCAGGGAGTAAATTTTGTGCGTGAACCCAGTGAAGAAGTATATGGTACCGTGGCGGTATTCGAGGATTTATATGGCAATTTGTGGGATTTTGTAGCGCCTAAAGTGCCTTGATTTTGCGGGTAATGTCCTCAATTTTTTTCACAATGAGCTCAAATTCACCCGTCATTACCGGGGCTTGCAAATCGTACTCAATGCCCAAAGCATCGGTTTCGGTATTGAGCTGTATTTCTTGTCCCAATTGCATTTGGATAAAATCCAGGGCCTCGTGGTGTTTCTCGTTGCTTTGTCGAAAGTCTTCCAGTTGTTGTTGAGAGTTCATCAATTCTTCGGCCACGTGGCGATTATAGAGCATAATATGCATTTTTTCTTCCGATGCCTTGTAAAACGATAACTGTTTTCGGGTAATTCGCAATTGTTGGCTGTGCGATTCGCTACTGGTTTGTAAACGCTGTTTTATTTCATCCTCTAACACCCCCTCGCCCACCGCGAGTTTTTGCAAAATCTTATGATGGGCACTTTCTAATTGGTCTATCATTTTTTGAAGCTCGAAGCGGTTCTTTTCGCATTTACCTAACAAGAGCTGAATACGATAGGCAAAGTTTTCTTCAGAAATAATGCTGTGTCCATTACAGCCATAACAAGTTTCTCGAATAAAGCTTTTCTTCAGGTAAGGCTGGTACGAGTTCAGAGTGCCTTCACCCGAGCAAATATGGCAAATCTTTTCTCCATTGCTCAGTGGATAATCTCTCGCAAAACGTAGGCGCATTCGACTCTGGGCTACTTGCACCAGTTTAAACACCAACAGAGTGGTAAAAATTAGTAATAAAATGGCCCCTTCGTATCCTCCGTAGTTTTCTACCCAAGGGATGAGGTAAAACTTAAGGCCCAATAGTATGGCCAGAAGCCCGGCCAAAAGCGTAGTTCCGATCCACCTACCATAACTTAGCACCAACACAAATGCCAGCGTAAACAAGGCCACAAAACCGTACATTTGCCACAAAGAAAGGTGGACCTCTATCAATACCCAAAAGGCAAAGCTTGCCACAAAACTACTGAGTAGCATGAGCCAAAAATCGGCCTGATAGTAGGCAATGTTGGTCAATCGGGTATACTGTTGGGAAAGTGGTTGACTTGAGGTGTTTTTGTTTTTAAGGAGGTTAGGGCTGTTTTGCATCCTTATTGGTTTTTAATCTATATTTCGTAATGGCTTGGGGTTGATCAATATAATTTTTTTTTGACTAAATCGAAAATTATTTATCATCCAAGCACGCAAAACAGCCCCAGAAAAGCTTAATTTTCTAATAATTTCAGTAACTCCTCTAATTTTGGCGAAAGCACAATCTCGATTCGGCGGTTACGGGCTCTCCCCTCTTTGTCTTTGTTAGAAGCCACTGGAAAACCCTCTCCTTTACCCGCTGGGGTCAAGATTTTAGGATCTACCTCATAGTCTTTGGTCAAAATCCTTACAATAGAAGTGGCCCGTAGCACACTCAAGTCCCAGTTGTCTTTAAATTTGGCCGTACGGATAGGGATACTATCGGTGTGTCCTTCAATCTGAATGTCAATATCTTGATTTTTCTTGAGTACTTCGGCCAACTTACCCAATGCTCTTTTACCCTTACGGTCTACATCGGTACGTCCTGATTTAAACAATAGCTTTTCGGACAAAGAGACATAGATTTTACCATTTTTACTGGTTACAGTCAATTCATCTGGGTTAAAGTTTTTCAAGGCGTTTTGTACCTTACTCAGCAAGTTTTTCAGCAACTTATCTTTGCGATCAATGGCATCTTGTAGTTTTTTCACTACTGCTTCACGATCTGCCAAAAGCTTTTCTTTGCGTTGCAGTTCTTTTTCACGCTCGTTTAGTTTTTTTCTTAAGTCGTTGGTGGTCAATCGGCTAGACTGAAACAAAGCATTGTATTTGTTTTGCAAATCTCTCAGTTCCTTGCCCAGGCGGGTTGTGTCGGACTTTAGTCCAGCTACTTGCTTTTGTAGATTTCGTTTATCAGCCTGTAAACGCCGTTTTTCTTTGATAAGCTTATTTTTAGCAGCTACTTCAGCATCGTATTTTTTTTTTGCTACCAAACAAGAAGACAAACTAAGGCCAATGATTGCCATTAAACCTAATGTGAGTGTTTTTCTCATAGTTATTAGAAAAAGTTTTACTTTCAGATCATACTACCAGACATTTTGGCTAAAGTTGGCCATGTCTTCACAGCCAACGATGCAGTACCTCGGTTTATGTCTCCACCACCGAAAAATATCTAGTAGTTGCTTTCAGATATATAAAAGTCGTTTTGACTTCAGAATAAAGTTTCTTTGAACGAAAATTTCGGCATTCAGGATAATTAATTTTACATCTTTTTGCAAACTTCGCCTTACAAACCCTGCTTATGCTTTGGCGGTAAACCAGATGTTGTTACACAAAATGTTTCAGGTAATTTTAATTTCAGTAATTTATTGATATTTTAATGTTCATAATCTACCACAATACGTTGTATTATCATTGGTAAGAGTCAATTTTACCTTTCGGCCAGTCTTTCCTGTTCATCTCATCTCAACCCCGATCAAACAAAGTATAGTGCTTACTGATTAAACTTTGTACGCAAATATGAAAGAATTGCCTTATTTTTACCCGGCAAAATATTGAAAAAGTTAATTAGTTACATCAGAACCAGCCCCCATTCAATCGCTTTTCATTGGCAATTTTACCTTTTAATTCCCGAAAAACCGCTGGAGATATTTCCAGAAAATACAACTGCTTCCTATGGAAGTACACCTTCTAGTGGTGTCTGTTGTTAACAGCCCTATATATGCTGAAATGGTTAAAATCATTGAAGCAATAGGTTTATCCAGCAAAAAAGAATAATTCGCAAACAAACCCAAATGCTACTCCAAGTGCCCCTACGGTTTTGTAAAGACTGTATGAGCTTCTGGAATAATGCTCCTTTCACCCAACCATCTACTGGTGTCTCAGGTATAAAACCCCACTTGAGCATCATCAGGCATTTTCCTCAATCATCATCCCAACCACTAACCGATCAGGCCACAACCGCTATATGAAATTGCCTTATTAGCCAATTTATATAAATCATAAATCATATGAAAAAAGTAGTTCTAAGTTTAATGTTAACGATGATGACCGCTACCCTGATAAGCGGGCAAGACAACGCAAAAACAACAACAAAAATGTCGGTAATCGAAGCCAAAAAAATACTGCATACTTTGGCTTATTACTTTGAGTTAGACGGGATCATTCCTGAGTTGAGGCTGAGCAGCCAACTGCAGCAGCCTGCCATGTATACCAATTATCAAAAGCCCATCATTACCCTGGATAAGAAAATGCTACAGATTAGCGATTCTTTTGGTAAAAATGCCCCAGTGGTATTGGCTTTTGTATTGGGACACGAAATGGCACACCATTACCTCAAGCATACTCCTGGAGATATGAGCGATCTCAAAACTTACGAAAAGGATGCCGACCGATGGGGCTGTTTTTATTCGCATGTAGCTGGGTACAAAATTACACCCGCACTATATACCCGCTTGCTGGATAAGGTCTATGAGGTTTATCAGCTTAGCGATAATATTCCTCATTATCCCAAAAAGGCAGCTCGTAAGAAAATGGGCTTGCAAAAAATCCAGGAAATTCAGGATTTTAATCTGGCAGAAGTGTTCAACACCGCCAAGTTTTTGTTTGCTATGGGCAAGACCGATCAGTCTATTGCCTGTCTGGAGTTTATTTTTAATAAGCACTTCAAAAGTGCAGAAGTATGCAATAACCTGGCAGTGGCTTATTTAAGAAAAATCACTCAGGCCAAGCCCTTGTATCAACGCATTTTTTTGTTTCCTTTCGAATTTGACGGGAACACCAGTTTGCGTTCAGAAAATAGTGGTTCAGCAAATTTGCCCCGCTTGTACGAAAAATCAGAGATTCTTTTGCGGAAGGCCATCAGTCTGAAAAAAGAATATGCTTCGGCCCATTTGAACCTGGCCTGTCTACAAATTTTGAAGAAAAAGTATGGATCAGCCATCGAAAACCTGCTTGAGTTGCAAAACAAAGCGGGCAAACTATCTTCACAAGCCAGTAATTTGTTGGCTCTGGCCTACGCCCTCAAAAACGAATCAGCCAAAGCAGAGCAGTATTTTAAAATGGCCACTGCCGATAAGGGCAACTATATTGCTCGTTGCAACTATCAAATTTACAACACCTTGGTAAAATCTAACCCTGAACTGGATTTCAGCAAAGTAATTGCCAGCCTAAAATCGTACGAAGTAGCCGATATGATTGAAGGGGTGCAAAAAAAATGCATCTGTAATGGTAGTAAGCCAGATAGACTTAACCTGTCCAGAGCAGTTTTTCCTGCTCAAAGCAACCTTGATTTCGCCAAAACGGTCATCAATATGCAGCCTTACTTTGAGGTAAAGCCTGCCACCAAGTTGTTGCCTTCGGGGTATCGTTTGGTAAAAATAAAATTGGAAGAAATAAACCAGGAAGCAGGGGAAAAACACACTGAAATGATCAAATATGAGGTGTGTTTTTCATCATTGCAAAATCAACGCATCCAAGGGTTAGCCATCCGTTCTGGTGACGCTGTAGAAAAGTTACTTTCTCAAAACACGCCCCCTACACGTATGCTGGGGAACTTCTACCTCTACGAAAATCTGCATTTAATTGTAGAAACTTGGCAAAATAGTGTCATTGGATGGATGATTTATCGTAAAATTGAGTGAACATTACATTTGGGTTGTTTTTGGATTAATCCTATCTAAAAACAATACCTATTACACTAAAATGATACTATAAATTAAAAAAGGGAATACACTGGCCTTTAATCCTTTGCTGGAGTATTCGCACCACTTTGAAACATTTAATACGAATGAAAGATCAAGAAATTATCCGTTACCTCCGGAGGGGAAGTACCCTCCAGCGTAACCAGGCGACCAAGGCATTGCTGGAACAAAACTTTGCCAACATGTGCAAGATTGTGCTGGCCTATTCTGCCTCGTCTGCTGAAACCGAAAGCAATGCCACCGAGCTATTTCGCGACTCCTTTGTTGCTTTGTACCGTACTTTACAAAACCCCCAATGGAGTCTGCAATCGAGCCAGTTGAGCACCTATTTTTACAGCATAGCCCAGCGTATTCAGTCCAAAAAATTGCAAAATCGCCGAAAAACCTTGTTTAACTTCGGAGATATTTCACCCAAACACGAACAAAAGGTAAGCCAGGAAGTGTATGAAGAAACCCTCTCGAGAAGTGAGAAAGTGCAAACTCTACAACATGCCATTGTCAAGCTAGACCCCAAATGCCAGGAATTGATTAAGGAGCATTATTACTCCGATGCTTCTTGGAAGGAGATAGCGGAAGACGAACAATCCGCCCCTGGGGCAATTCGTAAAAAAGCTTTTAAATGTATCCAAAAATTAAGAAGTATTTATTCTACGCTAAAAAACCCGAGAAATGATCAATAATTCAAATCGAGAACAACTCATCCAGCAATACATTCAGGGCGAACTATCGGCAGCAGACGTGGAACAGTTTGAAGCGTTGATGGCCAAGGACACTACCCTGAAAAACGAGGTAAACCTGCAGCGTGAAATTTTGGCCAACATAGAAGATGCCTTGGCCCTGCAAGAAATAGAGGGAATTTTTGAAGAAGTAGCCTTGGATCAGAAGGCTTTTATCCAGCAAACGGCCAAACAAACCTACAAACGCCACCAGCGTAACAATGGTTGGAAAAACCTGTTCATTGTATTGATTGTAGGAGGTTCTTTAGTGGCTGGAGGCTTGTTCGTAGCCCAACGCTACAAACAGCGCAACGCACCTTTGGCCAATAAGGCTTCTGGGCTGCAAGCCCTAAAACTACCCAATATGATTGTGCAAAATCAGGATTCTCCTGTTAATAAAACTACGGATGTATTAAAGCAAGCCCCTATTGCCGATCAAGCAAGACTGGGATTAGGCAAGGAAAACAACCAAGTGGAAAAAAATGTGAAGGATATGAAACTACAAGCTCCTTCACCCATTACTTTGCCTCCCCTCTCCCGAAAATTGGATTCTTTGCCCGAGCTGAGATTCAACCAAGGGTTGGGCTTTGGCAAAACCCTCGAGACCAATACCCGCTTTCGGCTGGTGTATTTTTATAACCGTTTGCCCCAAGCTACCCAACCGCAGCAGGAAGCCTTTTATCAGTTTCAGGATACGTTGCGGTTTTATGGCCCCGTAGGCAAGACCCAACAATTGCATTTGTTGTTTTACCCGCGCAAAGGGGAATATGCCTTGGTAACCCCTAAAGACACCCTGCCTTTGCAATACCGAGAGTCTAAAATACTGTCCTTGCGCCGGAAAAAATAGGCAAGTCCTCTTATAAATAGTAACATTTTCCAGGTGAGTCAGATTTTTTTCAAAAAAATCTGACTCTTTTATTTACTGAATATCAAACACTTACAAAAAAATACATTTTTTTTTTAAAAAAAGTCTATCCCTAGAGGTAACACTTTAGACAAAAGCTACTCTAACTAGGCAAAACAACTTAAAAAACAGATTTTCAACTTTAATAAATTATATTGGATATGCTACTCGAAGAAAATACCCTTACCCTCGAAACTCCCGTTAATACAGTAAACCCTTATACTGCCCTTAAAGATATTGATGTAATAGATCCTTTCAATGACGATGATCGTGAAACCTTAGCGTTGATAAGAGAAGTACTCAGAAAACGTAATGCCATTGACCGTTTTGGCCTGACTCTATTGCACGATCACTTTGATGTAAATGATGATGAAGTATTGGTAGAAACTTGTGACCCAGCTACACGTACCCTGACCATCAAGCCTTACCGCAATGAAGAATTAAAAGAAGCAGATATTGAGGAAGATGGTTATGTGCAAACCAATTGGAGATTTGATGAAAATGATCCTCAAAACTTATTTTGTGTACAAGTATGTCTCGCTCATACTGGGGGGCCAGGGCACATTGGCAACCTTTAGTATTACTTACTAATAATAAAATATAACAAAGGCATAAAGGGATTTTATAAATATCATTTATGCCTTTTAATTTAACTTTTATATCTTATCAAAAGCCTTCATTTTTAATCATTATTTAATTATTTTTACAAGAAGATATGATATAAATATGTACTTAAATTTGGATTAAGTGAGAATAAGAAATATCTCACTATTCATGCTTCCCATCATAATCCAAAATCAAAAAGTCGTACTAAGTAAATTAGAGAAGTATGAGACTATTTCAAGCTTTAGTTTTTACTCCATTAGTTTTCATTCTTTTTGTTGATGCTTGCCATTCGCAATCAAAAATTAATCTATTTCAGCGAAAAGCCGATTCATTAACTAAGGTCGGTCGTTACGCAGAAGCTAATAATTATCTTAAAAAAGCCGAGAGTTATTACAACAAAACTGCCAATTGGAAGAGTTACCTTAAAGTTCATAGAAAAATCATTTTGAACCTTATCTATTCAGGGGAATTTGATAGTCTCGAAAGAAGCGTTTATTCAATTCAAAGTAAAATTGATACGCTTAATTATGATACAATTGAATTCAAATCATTCATATCTTTTGCATTTAGTTACCTCTATAGATTAAAGGGAGACGTAGCAAAAGCCCTAAAATACGATCTCAATGCTTTAAAAATCTATAAAAAAGAAAAGAGAAATAGTAGAATTCCAAAGTTACTTATGAATATTGGTGTATCATATCATAGTTTAGGAGCTTATGATATTGCCGAAAACTACCTGCGGAAAGCCATTAATTCTCTAGAACAACAATCGAATAATACTACTCTATCTTCCATTTATAATAACTTAGCGTTAGTTTACAGAAGCAAAAATAAACTAAATCTAGCACTGGAATTTGCTAATAAATCAATTGCTATACGTAAAAAACACTTAGGAGAGGATCATTCTTATACTGATTATTCTCACCAACTATTAGGATTAATACATCAAGAATCAAAAAACTTTGACAAGGCACTAGAATATTTTAATATTAACTTAAGATATAGAGAAAAGAAGCATTCTGCTAATCATTTACTGGTAGCAACAACACTATTAAATATTGGTAATGTTTACAGTGAGCAAAAGAAGTTTGATTTAGCTTTAAAAAACTATCAGAAATCTTTAAAAATTTGGAAAACTTATAAACAAAGAGAACCTATAACAAATTTATATTATTTAATAGGGGAATTGCATTCTAAACAAAGAGAGTTTCAAAAATCTCTCTATTTTTACCAGAAAGCGTTGGTATACAATTCTTCATCATTTAAAGATAGTGTCAATTTCTCTTCAAACCCTAATTCCAATC
Organism: Microscillaceae bacterium; assembly: GCA_003483885.1. GTDB lineage: Bacteria > Bacteroidota > Bacteroidia > Cytophagales > Microscillaceae > Microscilla. The sequence continues at coordinate 33,663 of DMXI01000014.1, read as the reverse complement.
AATATTTACATAGTCGTTTTTTTCTCCAAACCTTAAAGAGTAAAGCCTCCGTACTCCAATCCATTGGAGACGCAAAATCACTCCAAGTTGCCCTGGAAACTTATCAATTATGCGACGAAGTGATTCAAAAACTGCGGCAGCAATATGTCAATTATAGAGATAAGCTGACTTTGGCAAACTTATCAGCGGAGATTTATGAACAGGCAGTGATGGCTTGCCACCAAATGACCCAAAAACAACCGGCCAAAGAAAACCAATACACGGCTTTGGCTTTTCAGTTTTCGGAACGCAACAAAGCTTCTATTTTGCGGGAAGCTTTGCAAGAGGCCAATGCCAAATTTGACTTGCCCGCCAATCTGGTAGAGCAAGAACGGGATTTAAAGATTAATCTGGCTTATTACGAAAAACAACTGGCCAATGCGCAAAACCGCAAGGATAGTACTAAGGTTGTTCGCTTCCAAAACAAGCTTTTTGACTTGAACCGAGAGCGAGAACAAATGACTCAAATGCTGGAGAAGCGTTATCCTCGCTATTATCAGCTAAAGTACAACACCCAACTGGCCGATATCGCGGCCATTAAAAAACGTTTGCCCGATAAAGCACTTTTGGTGGAGTATTTTACCACCGACCAAAAATCGTTTGCCTTTGTGGTATCCAAGACTCAATGCAAAATGCTGGCTTTGCCGGGTGGCAAAAATGTCAGGAAAATTATCCGTAAGTACGGGCGTAACCTCAAAACCCGTAAACCAGTGGCTTATTTTGCTCCGTCGGCCTATGCGGCTTATGAGCAGTTGATTCAACCATTGGAAGCTTATCTGAAGAACAAAGACCAACTCATTGTAGTAGCAGATAATGCGTTGTTGGGCATTCCTTTTGAGGCTTTGCTCAGTGAGAAAGTACCTGAAACCACTCGTTCGTTTGCTGATTTGCCCTTCTTGATCAAGCAGTTTAGTTTTTCTTATCATTATTCGGCCAACTTGATGGTGCAACCCATGCTGCGTAATGCGCAATCTCAACAAAATTCGTTTCTGGGTTTTGCGCCTGTGTTTACCAAAAGTGCTACGGGTAATACCCGAGATGATAACGTAGGTACCAAACCTAAGTCTTTGCCTTACACGGAGAAAGAAATTGACAAAATTATAGAGGTTTTTAAGCAGCAAGGGCAAACCAATATCCAGGCGGTGCTGCACCAAAAAGCAACCGAGGAAGCTTTTAAGAAGGTAGGACAAAATTTTCGTTTTGTGCACTTGGCCACACATAGCATTACCAACTCCAAGCGACCCGAGCTGGCGTATATTCAGTTTGAACCCACGCCTCAAAACCAAGAAAACTTTAACGAAGGACGACTCTATGCCAACGAGATTTATGCCTTGCACCTCAATGCCGATTTGGTGGTGTTGAGTAGTTGCGAGTCGGGTTCGGGCAAGATCGAACGAGGCGAAGGCATGATGGGACTCAACCGGGGATTTTTGTACGCAGGAGCCCGTAATGTAATTTATTCATTGTGGAAGGTAAACGACCGCCCTACCAGTGCGTTTATGATTCGTTTTTATCAGAATCTTCTCCAACAAAAGTACGCTTTTCATAAAGCCTTGCAACAAACCAAACTACAGTACCTCAAGAAAAACCCTCAAAATCGTCCTCACGACTGGGCTGGTTTCTTGATTATTGGGCAGTTGTAGGTTAGACAGGTTCATTATACTTTGTTAGCAATAAAAATGACGTGAGTGCGTGTTTGCCCTCCCGAGTCCTCATTAACTTCGTTGAACTCATCACAGCCAAGCTGTAGGTCAATGTCATTAAGTTAAGAGCTATTTAAAAAAAATGAATGACGAATATCGATTAACGAACTCTGAATAATGAAGTAAAAAACTGATATGCCCAGTTATTGGGAGCGTCAGCCCCTTCTTAAGTCGTTAATTAGCGTTCGTTAATCAATATTCTCCCACTAACTTAATGACATTGAGCTGTAGACTCGGTTTATCAGGACACATCAATGGAGATGACGCAATTAGAACGCGGATTATACAGATTTGGAGGATAAATACAGAAAAAACCTGTGTTAATCTGTTGAATCCGTGTAATCTGTGTTCTAAGAATAAGCTACTGATAATCAACACTTTGTACAAACACGTTATTAGTAACCCCAGTAAGGATGCAGTAGGTTTTCACGAAAAATGAAGACCCATCAGGCAAAACTCACACTATAAATCGTAGGCAAATGATGATTGAGAGCTTGCCAGCTTTTACCCGCATCTTCTGAAATAAACAAGTTGCCAATATTGGTTCCAAAAGCCATGGTATCATGGTCTTTGGCCAGGGCGTGACGAAGCACAATATCGAAACAGTGGGTTTGGGGCAACCCATCACGATAATCGGTCCAGGTGCGGCCGCCATTGTCGGTATAGTATACGGCCAATGCGCCATTTACCGCTACTCTTTTGTCATCGCTGGTGGCCGGAATCACCCAAGCCTTGTTGGCGTTGTATTCGTCTATAGCCAAAGCAAATCCATACTTGGTTACCCCTGTACTATCGGTTACTTCCATCCAGCTTTGGGCGTAGTCGGTAGAGCGAAATATGCCGCAATGGTTTTGTTGCCAAAAAACGTTGGGTTGGTGCTTGCATTGCAATACCATATGGGGATCTTGGCCTACTTCTACGTGAGGATTGGGTAAAAAATCAGCCTTTAGGCCTCTATTGCGTACTATCCAGCTTTTCCCGCCATTTTGGGTTTCAAACACCCCCGCACAACTCACCCCAATAAATACCCGTTGGCTATCGCGGGGGTCTACTACTATAGAATGAATGCCTGGGTGATTTCGTCCCCCACCAAACCAGTGTTCTATGCGAGACGGATGGTTCCAAAGACTTTCGTTTAATTCAAAATGTTCGTGATCTTTGCCGTGAAAAAGCCCTCCAGGCTCGGTACCAATCCAAATTTCACCCGGACGATCGGCGTTGCCCATTTCTAAGGTCCAAATGTACTTGAGGGTGGCAGGCAAACCTGGCTTTATTTCGACACCAGTGGGATATTTAGGTGAGGGCACTTCTCTCCATGTCTCTCCCTGATTGATAGAATAATGTACCTTTGGGCCCCAATGTTTGTGCGCCAAACATACCCACCAATGTCCATTGCGGGGGTCTTCTTTGGCTACTGATACGGGCATTCCCAAAAAATGCATCGTATCAAACTTCCAACGATTACCCATACGTTGATATACCGCCAATCCTTTGCTGGTAGCCACTAGTAAATTATTCTTCGTTTCGTTTGCCATAAATTTTTTATTACTCTATTGTTTCGCTGCGCTTATTGTTTCATTGCTACATTGTTACGCTGCGCCCCGGTAAAACCGGGATTTACAACTTATTGTTCTATTGTTACACCTTCGGCTTATTGTTGATTATTAATTTTGCAAATATGAGAATATGCTATTGGCCTTTAGCTGCGCTTCGCGCCCCTATTCCTTGATCCTTGCTCCCTTCTTCGCTTCGCGCCCATTTTTCACTTTTAGCTTTTCACTTCTATGACCGCCCTAGCCCTCCTAAACTCCGATAGAATCGGAACTTAGAGCAGGGAGGAACTCGCTTGACTCGATAAATTTTCGCTTTGCGCCGCTCCTGTTCCCTTATCCTTGCTCCCCTCTACGCTTCGCGCCAACTTTTCATTTTTCACTTTTAGCTTTTCACTTAAAAAAAGCTTCCCCCCGAAATGGCTTGCAAAATAAAAATCTCGTCAGAATCTTTTACTTCGTCCTGCAAAGTTTCTTTGTCTCTAATGAGTTCTTCACCAATAAAAATATTCACATGTTGCCGTAGTTTACCCTGTTCGTCTACTAAGTAGTCTTTAAGGCCAGGGTGCTGCTGATTCAACGATTCTACTACTTCGGCTACCTTTTGCCCTTGTACTTCTATATAATCTTTTAGGTCGGGGTAAAATCTTCTTAATAAATTGGTGAATTTGACTTTTGCCATTCTTCAAAAAAACATTTAAGTTAGACAAGCAATATAAAGCTTGTAATAAAAATTATAACCATTTCCACTTCATAACTTTTAAGATTTGTCACATGTTTCAGATTGACCAAATAAGAACCACTTTTCCCTTAATCAACCAAGGAAGTCAACAATCGCCCCCTTTAGCTTATTTGGACAATGCTGCCACTACTCAAAAGCCTCTAGAGGTTATCCAAAGAATACAAGCTTATTACGAAAACGAAAACGCTAATATTCATCGTGGGATTTATGATTTGGCGCGTCAGGCTACCGATGATTACGAAGCCGCTCGCCAAAAGGCAAAAAACTTACTCAATGCGGCTAAAACCGAAGAAATCATTTTTACCCGAGGCACTACCGAAAGTATCAATTTGGTGGCTCAAAGTTTTTTGGATGCCCAGCTCAAGGCAGGTGACGAGGTAGTGATTACTGCTATGGAACACCACTCAAACCTGGTACCCTGGCAGATGTTATGTAAAAAACGGGGTGCTTCCCTGAAGATTATCCCTGTAAATGATGCCGGAGAAGTAATTTTGGAAGAGTACCGACAAATGCTCAATGATAAAACCCGTATGGTGGCTTTAGTGCACATTTCAAATTCTTTGGGCACCATAAACCCCATCGTCGAAATGACCCAGCTGGCCAAACAAAAAGGCATTCCGGTATTGATAGATGGTGCGCAGAGTGTTTCACATATGGAAATAGACGTGCAGGCACTGGATTGCGATTTTTTTGCTTTTTCGGGGCACAAAATGTATGCACCTACTGGCATTGGTGTGTTATATGGCAAAGCGGCTCATTTGAATGCCATGGAACCTTACCAATACGGTGGAGAAATGATAAGAACGGTGGGTTACGAAGAAAGCACATTCAATACTTTGCCCCATAAGTTTGAAGCAGGCACCCCCAACATTGCGGGAGCCATTGGGTTGGGTGCGGCCATTGATTTTATTCAAAAGATAGGTTTGCCTCATATTCACCAACACTTGGATGACTTGTTACAATATGCCACCGAAAAGCTGGGAAACATCCAAGGCCTGCGCCTGATTGGCACTGCACAACAAAAAACCAGCATTGTATCGTTTTTGCTGGATGATGTACATCCTCATGATATGGGTACTATTTTAAACGAATCGGGGGTAGCCATTCGCGCTGGGCATCATTGTACAATGCCTCTGATGCGTCGTTTTGGGATTCCAGGCACTGCTCGAGCTTCGTTTGCCGTATACAATACCAAGGCAGAAATAGATCAACTCGCGGAAGCATTAAAAAAAGTACAGGCTATTTTCTAACCTGTACTTGGGCAATTCATTTTCCAGATGTATTACGCAAACAAGCGAGCGATCATCTTGGTAGCATTGCTTTGGTTTTCTCCATTGAGCAAGGCCTTAAACTGCGCCTGCTCTTCGGTATCCATTGCAGATAAAAAAGCATAGTCATCGGTGTTAATCGCTTTTTCGGCCATTTGCCAGCTCGGAAAGTGTCTTTCCGTAATTGGCCGATTCGATACCATCAGCGCCCGGTCATGGCGCTCATCTAGTTTTATTTTTTCATATAATGCCAGAATATTGTCTTGTTCGCCTTCCAATACTTGTAAAAACTTATCCTTAGAATAGATCAATACTCCAGTAATGTCTTGCTTGCCATTAAATTGACGTGCTTCTTCCAATATTTTCTGCACATCGTCATCGGTGCAGTCTGTGCTTCTAAAGCTGAGGTATACTAATTCTGATAACATCGGTATGTATGGTTTAATAGATAAATATTTGATTTGGTTGGTTATTTTTAATCTAATCTGCGGATAAAACCCGCAAACATTTGCTGGTCATCGAGTTTAAACTCAGATACCGAAATATGCGCATCAAACACAGTCCCATCCTTACGTTGGGCTTCTACTTTTCGCCCAATACCTATGATTTTTTTTTCGCCAGTAGTGAGATAGTTCACCAAATAACTATCGTGTTCGGAGGCATAGCGCTCTGGCATCAGCATTTTCACATTTTTGCCTATCACCTCTTCTGGTTGATAACCAAACAATTCTTGTACTACTGGATTAATCGTCGCGACAATCCCTCGGGAATTCATTGTAATAATAACATCTATGGCAGTAGTAAGTACCGCGTCCAGGCGTCGCTTGCCTCGAGAAGTAATTGCTATCTGGTTTTGCAACTCTTCCTGGGTAGAAGTTAGCTCTTCCATATTTTGGCGAAGCTCCTCCTCTGCGGCTTTGAGTTCTTTCAGGTTCTGCACATTTTTGATTTCCAGTTGTTTACGTTTGGTAATGTCAGTAGCAAACTTTATTATCTTGTAGGGTTTACCGTCCAATCCGAGAATGGGGTTGTAATTGCCTTTGATCCATACGATGCTTCCATCCTTGGCCACTCGTTCAAAATCTCCTGCTATTGGATTTCCATTGCGTAGTTGATGCCAGAAGTGCTGATATTCAACACTTTGAGCATCACCAACTTTCACAAAAACCTGGTGATGCTTACCTAGAGCTTCTTCTTGGGTGTACCCCATGATGTCCAAGAAATTAGCATTCGCTGACAAAACATTCCCTTCCAGGTCAAACTCTGCAACGGCATTGGAACGGTCAATAGCTTTTAGTTGGTTACCAAAATCTTGACGCAGCAGTTTCTCCTCGGTTACATCCATGGCTAGCTCCAATACTTTGAGTACCTCGCCGTACTTATCTATTACTGGGGTATAAGTAGCCCTTAGCCACACTTCTTTGTTATTGTTGCCTATACGCTTAAACTCAGAACTGATGCTTTTGCCTTCGCGTAAGTCTTGCCAGAAAGAAGCGTATTCTTGAGATTGGGCATACTCAACATTCACAAATATACGATGGTGCTTCCCCAAGATTTCCTCAGAGGTGTATCCCATCAGGTCCAAGAATAATTGATTGGCCCGAAGAATAACCCCATCAGGGCTAAACTCAATGCTGCTAATGGTGTGGTCAATGGCCAGTAGGTTGCTTGATAGCTCCAGTTCTTTTTTGGTCATTTTGTCCTGGGTGGCCATCAGTTCTTCCATGTTTTGACGAATTTCTTCTTCTACGGCCTTGAGTTCTTCCAGTTGTTCCGAGTTTTCAAACTCCAACATTTTCTGGCTGGTAATGTCCAGGGCATACTTTACCACCTTGTATACCTGGCCACTTTCGTCTACAATGGGGTTGTAACTTCCCTTGATCCAAAAACGCTTTCCTGCTTTGTTTATCCGTTCAAATTCTCCTTCGATAAAACCACCTTGCTTTAGCTGTTTCCAAAACTCAACATACTCTTCTGACTGCGCAAACTTAGGCTTGACAAATTGTCGATGATGTTTATTTTTAATTTCCTCTTGGGTATAACCTGTCAGTTCCAAAAAAAGCGAGTTGGCCTTGAGCACATTTCCTTCTACATCTAACTCCACCACTGCATTTGACTTATTAATAGCCAGCATTTGATTGTCTAAATCCTGTCGTAGTGCTCTTTCTTGAGTAATGTCTACCGCCAACATTATAATCTTAAAAGGAGTGCCATCCATCCCCTTGACTGGAGTATAAGAAGCTCTTAGCCACACCCTTTTACCTCGATTACCAACGCGCAAATACTCCCCACTTTGGGTGCTACCCGAGGTTAGGTTATTCCAAAAAGCCTCGTATTCCACGGTATTTGCTTCGCGCTCTTCCAAAAACATTCGATGATGTTTGCCTATCAAGCTATCCATTTGGTAGTCCATCAAATCCAAAAAAAGCGGATTAGCGTGCATGATTCGGCCTTTGAGGTCAAACTCTACCGTACCCATGGTTTGGTTGATAGCGCTGATGTTGCTGGAAAGCTCCTTTTCTTTGCGATGCATCTTTTCCTGGGTGGCGTGCAGTTCTTCCATATTCTGCCGAAGCTCCTCTTCCTGCGTGCGCAGTTCTTTTTCCATTTCCTTGGAATCTTCCAGCAGTTTGCGGGTTTTTATATTGTTTTGGATACTGTTGAGCATGGCGGCAATATTTTGGCTCAACCTTTCCAGTAAATCCAGGTATTTTTGTTCAATATTTTGCAAATACAACAGTTCTACTGCACCATAAGCTTCTTGGTTAAACATCAACGGAATGACAACGACACAATTACCACTAAGCTGCCCCATAGAGGCCTCTAACACCATATTATGCTGAGGAATATTGTCCAATACAATGATTTCCTTGCCTTTAATGGCTTGTCCTATCAATCCTTCGCCGATACGGAATTCACTTTTGGGGAGGGTTTCTACGGTACAGGCATATCCGGCTACCGCCTGCACCACATCGAGTTCCGAATTGATACTGAAAAAGGTACCGCGCAATGCCTGGGTGAGTTTTGCCAAGTGAAAAATAACGGCATCGGCAAAAGTAGACAAAGATTGATCGTAGTTGCTCCTCAATACATCATCAAACTTGGTAAGGTTGGAATCGACCCACAAACGCTCTTTCATTTGCAATGATTCGTCCTCTAATTGCTGTACCAATTGCTTATAATGTTCGAGATCAGCTGTCAATACCTCTTGACTGGTATGCTGTCCATTCTCCATATTGTAAGTTTTAGTTAAAAGGTTGAATAACTTAAAGTTACAGTTCGTATTTTAGATTTTGTTGTAATCGACTTGGCGTTTTGATGTGATTTTGTCACTGGTCTTGAGGAAGTAATAAAGGATCTTGTTTTACTTTTCAGAAGATTGCCAAGGTTTCATTGCTTTAATTTAGATAAAATTGGTGAAACTTGGAATAACTCCCACTATTTTATCGTGGGTATTTTTGGGGATGATTTTGCCCCCTTTTACGGATTTCAACCGCATTTTGTTTGGTGAAAATTCCCATTCATAAACTCAAACGACCTTTTCGTGAACTCACTCTGCCAAACCTTCCTAATATGGCTTATTTTTAGCAGCAATAAACATACTCTTGTTCAACTATATCGACATTTTCTTGATTTCTGTGCTTGTTTTTAAAAGAAGTCAGGGAGTGTTACACACCCTATTTTAAGAATGATGTATAAACTTTGGCTTTTTCTTACCTTATGGTTTGGTATTCAGTGCTCCCTGCAGGCTCAGCAACAAAACGCAATGATCAATATCAATGCTCCCATCAATGGCAAAACGGTGAGTTTTACTGAGTTTTTGGAAGCCTTGGAAAAAGCCAATGACCTGGTGCCCCAAGATGGCAAGCTCTACGATTATATTGTAAAAGATGTAAAGGTGCGGTTTATCCAAAAGATAGATAAAGCAGGAATGGATAAGCGTTTTTTCAACAATGGCCCCGAAATCGTTATTCGCCCCGATTTACGTATCTCAAACATAGACTGGGACCCCCAGTTTTGGCTAGTGCCTCGTAATATTACTTTTGCTGGCAATATTTATTTTACCGATACCAAAGGCATGAAGGCCTTGTTTACTGAATGTAGGTTCAAAAAAGCCTTTGCAGTATTGAGCAATAGTGGAGAATTTATAGATTTCAAGAAGTGTACTTTTGAAGGGGGCTTTCGTATGCAGCGCAGTACTTTGATTGACTATCTCAAATTTGATAGCTGCCGCTTTACTATTGCCGAACGGGTAGATTATAAAACCTTGAATCTGGGGCTGGAACCCAGTATTTTGTTTATCGACAACAAGGCCAACAACCTGGATATGACAGTGCAGTATTCTTCATTTGAGGTGCATCCCAAAAACCGCCCTAACCCCCAATACTTTCTTTCATTGAAAAACTCCACCTTCAGCAATCTGAAGTTTATCAAGAGTGATATCAAAGCATCACTGGATTTACAAAACTCCTCTATTAGCAATAATTTTCAGTTGCACAATACCAAAGTACACGACAATATTTTGCTTTTCGGACTGAATATCAACCCATTGGGTACTCGTATGGAGTGGGATTTGGTAGAAAAAAGAATTGCTTATTATGATGCCCAGGAAAAAAAGCTTTATAGCATCAATAATCTAAAAAAAATTCCGCTCACGATTTTCAATGATTTATTTAGCAGTTATGCCATTGTGTATTCGGCTTTCAAGTCTCAGGGCAATCGCTATAGCACCAACCAATGCTACATAGAGTGGAAGAATGTAGAGACCCAGTATTTGAAAAAGTTATATGAAAAAGATCGATCGGCAGAGACTTATTTTACTTATTGGATGAATGTGTTTTTGAGAATTTTTTGCGACTATGGTACCAATCCGCTCAAGTCGCTCTATATGTCGTTTTATGTGTTATTGGCATTTGCACTCATTTATTTTTTCTTACCGCATAATTTTGGTTATTCCCGCAGCAATTTTTACGAAAACCTACAAACGTTTGGCAATTATTTGCGCCATCCGGAAGCGTTTTTCGACAAAATGACGCAAAAACAACAAGACATCAGTGATCGGCATCAAAAGGTGCGGAGCTTTTTGGACAACAGCAAACAAAACAAAGCACCTTTCTATTTTTTCTTGATTGCGTTACCCGATTATGCCTTGTACCGGGCCAGTAAGTTTTCTAACCGACTGGTGATTGGCTATACCAAAGGTGTACACCGACTGAAAGATTCTGGCAAAAGTTTTCTGGGATTCCTCTCTAATATTCTGTTTTCCTTTTTGATTTTGGCCATCGTGATAGAAAACCTCATCATGCGGGTGCTCGATTCTACCGCGTTGAGCATCAATATCTTTACTACTCTAGGGTTTGGCAATACCGATGCCAAGGGTTTACCAATGTATCTCACTGTCTTGGAGGGGTTTATAGGTTGGTTTTTACTTAGCTTTTTTAGTTTATCACTCATTAGCCAGTTGATTGATTAAATACCGATCAAAATTGAACTTGGGTTGCTTTACTAGCATTTTTACCTTAAAATTAGGTTTCTAAAGTAACCCAAGTTCAAGTAAGATGACAAACCATAAAAACACAAATACCCTCGAGCCAGGAAGTTTTTTTGTATTTCGTACCCCCTTGTTACCCCGCACTCAGCTTCGCTTTTTGGCTGACGCACAGCTTCAAAAAAACAGCGATTCTCTGCCTGTATTTTATCAACAATTGCTAAAACAATACGAAAATCCAGATTTACAACAGGCGCTTTACCTGGCTTCCCCAGATTTATTTCATCAACTTGAACGCTGGAAAAAACTCATTGAAGTCGAAAACCCCTCTACAAAAATACGCAAAGAACAAAACGAGCTAAGTCGTAAGTTTTTAATGTTTTTGCTGCGGGCTGCTCACCGTTGTACGCCTTTTGGCACTTTTGCCACAGTTACTGTGGGGGATTTTAAGCTTCAGCGTGAAAGCAGCCTTGGTTTAGAGAAACTCTCGCCATTGTTTAAGTCTTCTCGCCTGGATATGGTCTACCTGCTTCGTTTGCGCGCTGCTTTGGAAGCCCACCCTCAAATCAAAGCCCAGCTCCGGTTTTTCCCTAACAACACCCTCTATAAAAACGGGGACGATATGCTTTGTTCTTATTTTGATGAGGAGGAGCTACAGCACGTGGCCAGTTCTAAAAGCTTTAATGAAGCTGCCTGGGATATATTTGCTGCTTGTCGCGAAGCCAATGGTATGACGATTGACCAAATGGTTGATTTTGTGATCGAACCTGATCTTACTCGGGAAGAATGTCTGGAGTTTATCGAGTACCTCATTGATCATCAACTGTTGATTTCCGAACTTTACCCCAGTCTAAACGGGGACGAATATCTGGAACAACTCTATCAAACCATTGCTCAATTAAACAACCCTACCCATTACTTACAATTTATTGAAGCCATACGCCACCAACTTAAGGCTATAGATACTACCCACAATGCTACCGAAGGTCTGGCCAAATATCAGGAGTTATTGCGTTTTTTGACTGAGAGTAAAGAAGCCGATCAATTGCAATTAAAAAATGACCAAACCAAAGAAAAGGAGTTGGTACAGGTAGATGCTTTTAGAACACTCAACAACCAAGAGTTAAGCAAGACAGTGGCTCGAGATATTGTACGAAAAATAGAAGCTTTATGTCAATTACCCACCCCCAAAACAACTCCTCATCGAGACCTGGAAACGTTCACCGAAGCTTTTTTTAAACGTTATGAGCACGAAGCAGTACCATTGCTACAGGTCATGGACGAAGTAACCGGGCTGGGATATCCCTATGGTAGCCGAGTAGCAGCGCTCACTCCTAACCTAAAAGCCCTCAAGGTAGTCTTTAACGAAGATATTCCAATTAAAAAGGAGACACTTCTTCCAAAAATAAGTGTGGTAGATGAATGGCTCCATCAGCAATATCAGGAAGCTTTACAGAACAACCAGTCTCAGATTAACCTCACCCTGGAAGACCTAAAAACCCTTAACCAAACCGATCATAAAAGTGAAGAAAAAATGCCCCCAGCTATGTTGGCTATGGGTAAGTTGTTGTTTCAACATAGTGAAGACTTGGTGCATGATCCTAAAAATGGTAAACCCAGAAATTTTTACTTCTATTTATACCACGCCAACGGCCCAGGTGTAGGCAACTTGCTGGGGCGATTTTGTCACGGAAGTACTACACTACACGATAAGCTCAAAGGCACCATTGCTCAGCTAGAACCAGATACCGAAGAGGCAGTATATGCCGAGATAGATCATTTGCCAGGCCAACGAGTAGGCAATGTGATTTTGCGCCCCAAGCTACGTAACTATACCATTGCCCTGGGAGGCACGCATACCAATGATCCTTACCAAATTCCAGTGGCCGACCTTTGGCTAAAGGTGACCAATGATCGCAAGCTGATGTTGTTTTCTCAAAAGCTAGGCAAAATTGTGATCCCCCGCATGAGCAATGCCCACAACTTTTCTCACAATGCGCATCCGTTGTACAAGTTTTTGTGTGATTTACAGTACCAGCACGCTTACCAACACATGCCCGCTTTTTTCAATCATCGACATTGGCAAGCAGCCCCTTACCTTCCTCGCTTGGTCTACGAAAATATCATTCTCTCTCCTCAAACCTGGAAGATAGACCAACAAACCCTGAAAACAGTAGGATTCCAAAAAAAGGAAAAGCCAAATAGCCGACTTGATTGGCAAGACAAAATAGGCGCTTTGCAAGCACAGTTAAGGCTTCCTGACGAAGTGCTATTGGTAGAAGGGGACCATAAACTCTACCTTCACCTCAAGAGTGCGCTATGTGTAGAGGTGTTGCGACAAAAGGTTTTCAAGAATCATAAAGTAACGTTGGAAGAGGTCATTGAAGCGCATTTTCCCAGCCAGGCTTTTAGCAATGAGATGATTTTTCCCATTCTCAACACCCAAAGAAAAAATGAAGTCGCAGAAGAAAAGATACCAACATCTGACCTTGATTTTCAGGTGCAAAAAAACTTTTCATTTGGCAGTGAATGGGTATATTATAAAATTTATTTGGGCAACCTTGGGACTGATCGTCTCATTATTCAGCATTTGTATCCCTTGAGCAAGCAACTCAAAACCAAAGGATTGATCAGTCAATGGTTTTTTATCCGATATACTGATGGAGAATTCGGCAACCATTTGCGTTGGCGTTGCAAGCTCACCGATGTAGCTCATTTTGGTGAAGTAGTACAGTTTTTTACGCAAACCCTACTTGCTCTACAAAAACAACAAGTCATTATCCACGCACGGCCAGACACTTATCAGCGAGAAATAGGTCGTTATTTAGCACATAACATCGCCACCAGTGAAGCTCTATTTGGATTAGATAGCTGGTTTGTATGCCACGCCTTGTATTTATTAGCCATTGATGAACAATCCACTATGCCAACTGCTAATCTTCAACTGGTATTGGCCCTTCGAAGAATCCAGGAGCTTTTCAAAGGGTTGGAACTTTCTGATGAAACCATTCAAAAAGTTATTCAGCGTGGACAAGCCAATTTTACCCAAGAATTCGGCTTTGATAAACACCCCAAACGCCAATTGCTCAAAAACTCTATCACCAAAGATTATCTCGAGCAGTTGATCAAACCTGCTTTATCTCAGGATGCTATTGCTGGAATAAGCCCCGATTTTCAAACCTTGATAAATCAATTTACCATCGCTCAAAAACCTATTTTGCTTAAGGTTAAAGAAAACTTGCTACTAAACGGGGGAAACGAATCACAAATGATTTCTCTGGCCAGTAGTTATATCCACATGTTTGTCAATCGTTTTTTTTCTACTACACAACGTTTTCAGGAGATGTGGCTCTATCAGGCTTTGGCCGCTGCCCTTATCAACAAACAGTCATAACGCTGGGTACTAAAAAACAGTGGTTCATTTTCTATAAAAAACCACTGTTTTGGTATAAATCTGCCGCTGAAGATGGGTGTTACACTTTATATTTATGTCAATAATTACAAAAGTGATAATATCTTCAGTACTAAACCCATTGTAATTATGATCAATAAACGAATCGTTTTCACCGTTGTTAGTTGTTTGTGGATATTTGGGGGGCAGGCCCAATATATACCTGGCAAAGCCAAGCAAAGAAAAAAAATAAGTAGTATCAAAGTAGCTGCTAATCAACAAGATACCTTAAGACAACCTATAGTATATTGTGATACCCTCATCTTAGAGGAATCGGCATCGTTGGTAGTGGCACCTTACATCAAATCATTTACCCTGTATGCCCAGTATTGTAAATTTGGCAAAAACAGTCGCATCGCGGGCAATGGCTTGAACGGCAAAAGCCAAGTAGCCGAACCTATTCAAGGAGAATGGGGACAAAACGCCGCCCAACTCAACCTTTATTTGAACATTTACTCGTTAGAGCATCTCATTATTGAAGCCAATGGAGGTAACGGGGCCAATGGAAAAGTACCAGGAATATATGGTGCGGGTGGCAATGTACATTTATCCTATTATGCGCCATTTGTGGTGAATGTGAGTAAAAAATACCGTCAGAGAAAACGAAAATCGAGCATTCAGGTAAGTAACAAAACTGGGGTGATGAATACCCGCAAGCTTCAAAAATTTATTGAAGCTGACTTCCGGGAAAAGGCCAATACCAACAATCCGACCTTAAAACACAATGTATCGAATATCGTAGCCAATCAACAAAATCCAAGCTTGCCTTTTGGTGCAAGTAACACTCCAACGGAAAACAAAAAATTCAAAGAATTGGCAAAGATGGCCGAAAAAGAAAAGAATGCCCGAAAGAAAGGAAAAATTTCGCTCAACCGATATCAAAATCCCCTATTGCTTAAAGACGTCAAGTAAGCCGTATCAAACTATATTCAATAAGACTTCACACGATATACATTTAGCACTATGGACACAAAATCATCTATTCTATTTACCCTAACCATTGTTTGTTGGACCGTTGCCAGTACCGCACAATATGTCCCTCGAACCAAACGATCAAAAAACACCTCTCAAAACGTTGAGGATAAGACCTTAAAAATACCTTCTATTTATATCAAAAAAGGTGAGGAGTTTATCGTGCCTAAAACGGTTCTCTTGTGCGATTCGCTCATCATGGAAGACAAAGCAACCCTTAAGGCGGCTGCTTCGCTCAAATCGCTGATGATCTACGCTAACTATTGCAAAATCGGCAATCAGTGTGTTATTTCTACTCGAGGCCGCGATGGCCAGCAAAACACTCAGGTACCAGTACGTGGTGAACCAGGAGCCGATGCTGCCAAGGTAAATTTGCATCTAAATATTTATGCTTTGGGTAGCCTTACCATCGATGCCAGAGGTGGTAATGGCGGCAATGGCCAAATACCAGGGATATATGGCGCAGGAGGCCATGTAAATATTGCATACTATGCCCCATTTGTAGTAAACATTAGCAAAAAAAAGGCAAGAAGAAGGAAAAAAGCAGTCATTGTAGTGCGCAACAAAAAAGGACGCATGAACTTATACAAGCTCCGAAAACTACGAGATCAGGAAGAGAGTAACCTCATGGATGGCAACAATAAATTGGTCCGTGTTCGAAGACAAGTAAATCCGAAAACCAAGAAAACAACCATTATTACGCATAAACAAGATAACTCCATTCGCCAACCCCCTACTCCCAAAAACTTTGGCAAATATGGCAATATGGTAAGTGAGACTGAAAAAGAAAGGCTCAAAAAAAAGGATGGCACCCTCTCTTTTAAAAGATTGAAAGATCCTATGCGTCCCAAAGCAATAAAGTTTTAAGCAAGCGTACATTTTTTACACATTAATATCTTGACCCATGACCACAAAAACAATAACTCAAATATTGCTTATAGGCCTGGGGATGGCTGCTCATTGTAGTTATGCACAGTACATCCCTAAAAAACAGCGGAAAAATTCTATTAAGCTATATAATATTCACCTAAAAAAAGGCGAGAAAGTAATCGTACAACGTCCAGCACTTTATTGTGACACTTTGATTATGGAAGATGAATCTACGCTTGGAGTCCCTCATTCCTTTAAGTACTTTACCTTATACGCTAAATACTGCAAAATTGGGAATTATTGTGCGATTTTTAGTAGAGGGAAAAACGGAAAAGTGGGGGTTACTGGAAAATATAAAAATGTTGGTGACTGGGAAAATAAAATTGCGGAAGCTGGCTCTAACGCTCCTCATCTAAATCTGTATCTAAACATTGAAGCCTTGGGTAACCTCACCATTGATGCTACTGGAGGAAATGGTGCTCCTGCTCAAATATTGGTATCCTCTGACGATCAACGCGCTAGTAATATCATTGAAAGAATACCCGGAGTGTATGGATCAGGAGGCAATGTAACTATTTATTATAATTTTTCTCAAGCCATTGATTTCCAAGAAGCCAGCCTGCGTAACCCGAAAAATATAAAACGGAAAAAGTCTTATAAAAAACCCACCATTATAGTAAGCAATACTATTGGAAAGATGAACCCAAGAGTCGTGACAAATTATTATGACTTCTCGGATAAAAAAACAAAAAAAATCAAAGGAAGCCTTAAACAAGGAGGCTCGGCAGAATTTATCCTTTTGAGAGAAAAAAATAAACGCAAAAATGGGCAACTGAAGTTTACCCGCAAAGGGTCACGCATTTTACCCAAAGAAGCAAAAACACAATAGGAGGCGTCTCAGAAAACCTTTTGAACAAATAATACCACTAAACACAATACATATGCACCCAAAACTAACCATTACAATAATCACTTTACTCATTTGCTGGGCAACGAATAGTTACGCACAATACATCCCTAAAAACCAGCGTAAAACTCACATGAAGCTGCATAACATCAAGATAAAAGAAGGAGAGCAGGCCTTTATAAGGCGTTCGGTAGTGTATTGTGACACTTTGATCATGGAGGATAAATCTACCCTAAAAATCCCTCATAAACTTAAATCGTTTACCCTGTATGCCAAATATTGCAAAATTGGAAAGCAATGCACGATTTTAAGCCGAGGCAAAAGTGGGGCAAAGCCCGCACTTCATCTGGCTCCATTTACGGGTGAGTCAGGTACCAATGCCCCTCGGTTAAACCTTTACCTCAATATTTATGCAATGGGAGATTTAATCATAGATGCTCGTGGGGGAAATGGTGGCACTGGAACCCGCCCAGGCATTTGTGGTTCAGGGGGCAATGTAGCACTTCATTATTTTTCGCCTCAACCCATAGATGTGCTCAGAGATCAAAATTACTCTTCCAAAAACCGGCGAACTCGATATACAAAACCCACTATTAAGGTGGCCAATCGTAAAGGAAAGATGTTTTTTAGACGCACAAGACGCTTTGGTGATGCCAACACGATAGGGAATTTTGGTCGCTCTCCCTTGACAAGTAATCAAACTCATATACCTCATAACATTGCTCCAGAGCGGCACGAACGTAAGGATGGTCAGCTTAAAATCAATCGCCAAAGAAATTTTATTCCACCAATGGCTACCAAGATCAAATAACCCATTGACCCAAAACACTAGTAAAACTATGTACACGAAACTTCTCATCACTATTATCGCTCTACTTACCTGTTGGGTAGACAATAGTCAGGCTCAATATATACCCAAAAGCCAGCGTAAAACCCATATGAAACTGCACAACATCAAAATAAAACAGGGAGAGCAGGCATTTGTAAGGCGTGCGGTGGTGTATTGCGATACCTTGATCATGGAAGACGAATCTATCCTCAAGGTGCCGCACAATCTCAGGTCTTTTACTCTGTATGCTAAATACTGTAAAATAGGAAAACAATGCCAGATTTTGAGTCGTGGGAAAAACGGAAAACGTGTGGTTGCCAAAACACCTCATATTGGCGAGTCAGGCACTGATGCCCCTCAGATAAACCTTTACTTGAATATTTATGCCTTGGAAAGTTTAACAGTGGATGCACGAGGAGGTGATGGCGGTAAAGGTAAAAAGCTGGGGATTCATGGCTCAGGAGGAGATGTAAACCTCCATTATTTTTCTCCTCAAATTATTGAAATACAAAAAAACCGAAACTATGACACAAAAAATAAGAAAATCCGCTCCATAAAACCCACGATTGTAGTAGTTAACCACAAGGGGCGCATGTATTTTAATAATACCCGAAGAAACTTTAACCCTACAAACCCTGGGAAAACCTTCTTCGCCCCTACCAAATTTCAAAGCATTAAGGCGCGGACCATTAGCAAAGAAGAACGTGAGCGCAAGGACGGTCTTCTAAAAATCAACCGCCAGCGGACCTTCATTCCACCAACCAATGTGAAAATAAAATACTAAACTCAAACATCTAAGCCTTATGAACCCTAAACTCACCATTGCTTTAATTACTTTACTTGCTTGCTGGGGAATGAACAGTAAAGCCCAATATGTACCCAAAACTCAAAGAAAAAGTATAAGTCAGTTCCACACAATTAAAATAAAAAAAGGAGAGCAAATTACTGTAAAACGTCCCAGGCTATTTTGTGATACCTTGATTATGGAAGATGAATCTACCCTCAAAGTTCCTCATATTTTTAAATCGTTCACCTTGTATGCCAAGTATTGCAAGATTGGCAATGGTTGCGTTATATCAAGTCGGGGAAAGAATGGAAAAGTAGGAGTTGTGGGTCGGTATGATGATTATCAAGAAGCACCCTGGAGGGGTAAAATCGCAGAAGCAGGCTCCGATGCTCCTCGTTTAAACCTCTATCTCAACATCTACGCCTTGGGCAACTTAACCATTGATGCCACGGGAGGTCATGGAGCAAACGCTCAAGCACCTTTGGGGCATTTTCACTCTCCTAACAATATCTCGTCGCAAGACGCTCAATCTAACCAAATCTGGACTCAAATTCCAGGAGTCTATGGCTCAGGTGGTGATGTAAACCTCCAATACTATGCGCCATTTATTGTCAGTATCAAAAAGGCAAACTTAAGGAGCCAGAAAAAAAGAAAGCGAAAGATAAGTCGTAAAAAAAATCAAATCAGAATTGGAAATACAATCGGAGAAATGGATTTCAGGATATTTCGAGTCAAGTCATTTGCTGTTTACCAGGATGCGCTTGGGAGGCAACGTAGAACCCCTTCAGTTCCTAAACGATTTTTACAGCTAGAGAGAAATAAACGTAACAATGGAACGCTCAAGTTTAACCGAAGAGACTCCGTTTTACTGCCTGAAGATGTGAAAATGGTTCGCTAAATAAACCTTCGGAAAACCCTTCTTCAGCCCAACTAGATTTCAAAGCATCAAAGCGCGAACCATTAGCAAAGAAAAGTGTGAGCGTAAAGATGGTTTTCTAAAAACCAACCGCCAGCAGGTCTTTATTCCACCAACCAATGTAAAAATAAAATATTAAACTAAAACATTTAAGCCTTATGTACCCCAAACTTACTACTGCTTTAATTATTTTACTTACTTGCTGGGGAATGAACACTAAAGCCCAGTATGTACCCAAAACTCAAAGAAAAAGTACGAGTCAGCTTCACACGATTAAAATAAAAAGAGGAGAGCAAATCACGGTTAAACGTTCCACACTGTATTGTGACACCTTGATTATGGAAGAAGAATCTACCCTCAAAGTTCCTCATACTTTCATATCATTTACCTTATATGCCAAGTACTGCAAAATTGGTAATGGTTGTGTAATCTCGAGTCGGGGAAGAAATGGAAAAGTAGGTGTTGTTGGCAAGTACAACGATCAAGGAAGGTGGCAAGGAAAAATTGCGGAGGCAGGCTCCAATGCTCCCCACTTAAATCTCTACCTCAACATTTATGCACTAGGAAATTTAATCATTGATGCTACTGGAGGAAATGGAGCCACTGCTCAAACCCCTTTAAATCACACCTCAGACAATGGAAAACATAATTTGCTTCAACCCTTGACTCGCTTTCCTGGGGTATGTGGGTCTGGGGGTAATGTAAACCTTCAATATTATTCTCCTTTAATAGTCTCTTTCAAGAAAAAAGACCTAAAACACCAAAGAAAAAGAAAACGAAAGAAGCGTCAGAAAAAAAACCAAATTATAGTGGGCAATACTATCGGAACAATGAACTTAAGGGTTTTTAATCCTCAATCATTTATGAGTTACCACAATCCCATAGGATTTAATGAGCCAAAATATTTTTTGCTAAAAGAAAAAAATAAACGCAAAGATGGAAAACTCAAGTTTAACCGAAGAGACGCCATTTTGCAGCCCAAAGACGTAAAAATGGTTCGCTGAATTACCGATTCAGTCAAGTCAGTCACTCTAATAAAGAAAATTAAAAACACTAACCAATAATTATCCACATCAAAACTTAAAATGCTATGATTCAGACAAAATCATTTCTTATAATATTTCTGCTGGGTTTTTGGGGTACCACCGCCATAGCGCAATACGTTCCCAAAAAGCAAAGAGAAGCCCAACAAAAGAAAAAAGCGGCTCTTGCCAAAGACCCGAGCAACCAATTGTATACTGTGAAGCTCAAAAAACGTCGCCAATTGACCATTGTCAAACCTGTGGTATTTTGCGATACGTTGATTATGGAAGACGAATCAGTCATTAAAGTCTCCCCTACTTTGCCTTCTTTTACTTTGTACGCCAAGTATGTAAAAATAGGTAAGCATTGCCTGATCACAAGCAAAGGCATAGACGGGGTAAATGCGGCACGTAAAAACCTGAACGGAGGATGGGGTCGTAACGCAGTTCCAATCAATCTATATCTAAACCTTCAGTCTCTGGGGAGTCTACAAATAGATGCCCGAGGAGGTGATGGTGGAAAGGGAAAAGTACCTGGCATATATGGTGCAGGAGGCAACATTAAACTAATCTATTATGCCTCTTTTGGAGTAACTCTTCGTAAACTATCGCAAAGCAACTCAACAAAATCTACCATTGTTCTTAGGAATAACAGAGGAGAAATGGATTTAAAAACATTGGCAAAACTAAACGCTGTACCCAAAAACCAAAACTTGTATGCAGTAGACCCCAGCCGAACACTTAGGCTTTATAATCCCCAAACCAACACATTTAAAATTATAGAGGAATTTGGTGGGCGGCCTATAAAGAATGACTCAAGTTTACCTAGTCGTGACAAAACTTCGGCTCAAAAAGCTGAAAGCGCACGCCATAAACGTAAAGATGGTAAAACAACTTTTAAGAGAGTACAAATGCCTATTCAGGCCCTGGACGTAAAAATTCCTCCCCAAAAGAAGTAAGTTCCTAAGAATTTCTCTTTAAAATAGTAACTGTTTCTCAAGCCTTGTTTCTCGTCCAAAGAAGCAAGGCTTTTTATGATTATCCCCAATAAGCACTCACTCATTTACCTCAGTGCCTTCCTTTATTTTTTCAGATCAACCTCTCATAAAATAATATTTTCCACAAAGTTTTGCATAAAACAAAGAGTTTAGTATCATTGTGAAAATATTTTAGTCGATATCGACTAAAATATTTTCTGATTAGCCAAAAGTTTAGGCAGGCATGAACGAGACTAAGAAAAATACCCGAAATAAGATCATTGATTTTGCTACCAACTATTTCAATCAAGAAGGCTATGGAGCTATTACGATCCAGGAATTGGCCAACAAGATGGATATGAGCCGGGGCAATCTTACTTATTATTTCAAGACCAAGGATGATTTGCTGGCCACGATTGTAACCGATATGTGGGACAAAATGGATAAAGAAGCAAACAAAAGGCGCACCTTGCCTTCTTTTGAAAATTTGCACAATACCGCCAAGCTTTACTATCAGATTCAAAAACAATATTCTTTCATCTTTTTGGATCAACACGTGCTACGTCATCCATTGGTCAAGGAAAAATTTAGGGAACAAACTCAGAAAAATATAGAAGACAACCGGGCTGCATTGGCTTTTGCCATCAAGCTAGGCAATGTAAAGCCTGAGCCGATTCCAGGAATGTATAATAACATTGCTTTCATTACCTGGATGGTGCCCTTTTATTGGCTCAACCAACAAGTGATAAGAGGAGAAAAAACTGAAGAGGATGCCGAAAAAATACTGTGGAGTATTTTGCTACCCCACTTTACCGAAAAAGGCATCAAATCTTTTATCAAGTTTTTTGGCAAAAAATACTACGAAAATCTGGGCGATCCATTTACAGTAGATTTAGACTCATTTATTTCATTTTAAGATAGGAAACAGTACATAGTCGCCTGTCAACTAACAAGTAAAAATACTTTTACCATTGTACTGATAGTGAATGATAGGACAGCCAATAGCTAAAAACAAAAGGCCAACGGCTATCAGATGTTGTGGACTACTAACTATGGACTAAAAATATGAAAATTATTCAAAGTAAAATCAATACAAACAGCCAACAGTATCAAGACAATTACGCCAAGATGCTAAAGCTGGTAGACAAGCTTAATTTGCACCTGGAAGAAAGTCGGTTTCAGGGCAAAGAAAAGCACATTGATCGTGCCCGAAAGCGCGGTAAGTTATTGGCACGAGAACGCATTGAGTTAGTGCTGGATCAAGACAGTCCATTTATGGAGTTACTTCCGCTGGCAGGCATGAACCGTAAGGGAGGTTTTGGAACAGGAGGCACCAATGTAAGTGGAATTGGCGTGGTTGCAGGCAAACTGTGCATGATCAACTCCAACGTAGGTACCCGTAAAGGTGGTTCAGTAGATTATCATACGGCCTTCAAAGCTGGGCGAATCAATGAAATTACCCGAGAAAACAGACTACCTACCATCAACTTAGTAGAAAGTGGTGGGGCCAATCTCCCCGACCAAGCCAAGATATTTAACTATGGAGGGGCTGGTTTCAAAGAAATTACTCAACGTTCCGAACTAGGAATCCCCACCATTTCGGTGGTGTTTGGCAATGCCACCGCGGGAGGAGCCTATATTCCTGGGATGTCTGATTATTCTATTTTTCAAAAACAAAAAGCCAAGGTGTTTTTGGCAGGTCCTCCACTGGTAAAAATGGCCACCAACGAAGAAGTAGACGACGAAAGCCTGGGAGGGGCCGAAATGCACAGTCGTATCTCGGGTGTTTCTGATTACCTGGCCGAAGACGAATATGATGGTATCCGACTCGCTCGGGAGATTATGGAAACCATTTCTACGACACCTCCTCACCTCACCCCCGAAGATGTTATTGAAGAACCATTGTATGACCCCGCAGAAATTCTGGGCGTGGTTTCTCACGATGTAAAAATTCCTTTTGATGCCCGAGAGTTGATTATGCGGGTGGTAGATGGTTCGCGTTTTAGCGAGTTTAAACCAGAATACGGCAAAACCTTGGTAACTGGTTGGGCCAAAATTCACGGTTATCCTATTGGTATTATTGCCAATAATGGGGTGATTTTCTCGGAAGATGCCAACAAAGGTACTCAGTTTATCCAATTGAGTAATAAAAACAATATTCCGCTCATTTTTATGCAAAACACCACCGGATATATGGTGGGTAAAAAGTATGAAGAAGGTGGCATTATAAAAAATGGCGCCAAATTGATCAATGCTGTTTCCAACAGCAAAGTACCTGCGATTACCTTGATGATTGGGGCTTCTTACGGAGCCGGAAACTATGGCATGAATGGCTACTCCTACAATCCCAGGTTTTTATTTACTTATCCCAATCACAAAATCGGGGTGATGGGTTCGGAGCAAATGGCTGGCGTGATGGAAATTATCCAAAGGGCTTCGGCTAAATCACTGGGGCAGGAACCTGATGAAAAGAGAATAGCCGCAGCCAAAATGATGCTGATGGCCGAAGCAGAGTCTAAATCTTCGGCGTGGCACTCTTCCTCTGAACTATGGGACGATGGCGTAATAGACCCTCGCGAAACCAGAAACCATTTGGGTTTTGCTTTGGCGGTTTTATATAGCCAACCCATCAAAGGAAGTGATAGTTTTGGGGTGTTTAGGATGTAAACAGTCCATAGCTATCAGTCTATAGTCCATAGATAAAACTTTTATACCAAGGTTAAAACCAATCTATGGACAATGGACTATCGACCATAGACTAAAAAAATAAAAATATGCAAACTGTACTAATCACAGGAGGTTCGAGTGGCATTGGGTATCAAATCTCTCGTTTATTTGCCCAAGATGGTTATCGCTTGCTTTGGGTGTCAAAACCAGCCGAGGAGTTAGCCAAAGCCAAAACCCTATTGACTCAGGAGGTTGCCCAGGTGGAAATTCATACTCTAGCCAAAGATTTATCAGAGGCTTCGGCTGCACAGGAAACGTATGATTGGGCACAATCTCTTGGCTTTCAAGTAGATGTACTTGTAAACAATGCCGGGTTTGCTACCTATGGACAGTTTGAGGATGTAGCGTCAGAAAAGGAGTTAGCCATGATTGGGGTCAACCTTGCTTGTGTGATGTTGCTTACCAAGCTATTTGTAAAAGATATGGTCGCCAGAGATGCTGGTAAAATCTTGAACATCAGTTCTGCGGTCTCCTACGAAGCAGTCCCCCTAATGGCGGTATACGCAGGTACCAAAGCTTTTGTGAGGATTATGAGCGAATCGCTGTATTATGAATTGAAATATCGAAAATCTAAGGTGCAAATCACTACAGTTTGTCCAGCCGCCATCAAAGATACCCGATTTCAGGCTTCGGCAGGCATGCAAAAGGTGCGAACTTTCAACAGCATTACCACCACTACTCCAGTAGAAGTAGCCAGGGATGCTTACCGTGGATTTAAAAAAGGTAAAAAACTAGTACATACTGGGTTACGCTATCGCCTTAGTAGAATACTCAATCTTATCGTACCCAAAGCCCTGAAAATGCAAGTGATAAGAAGAGAGATGGAAGAGCTGGAAAGTTTCAAAGTGAAAGATAGGTGACAGTCAACCGTCCACAGTCTACTGTTTGGCCGACTTAGGCTAACAAGTGAATAACTGAATCCTAGACTATTGACTATCAACTGTAAACGAATAAAATATTAAAACTGTGGACTGCGGACTGTCGACCGCGGACTACTCAATAAACTAAAGACAATGATTCATTCAATACTGATTGCAAACCGAGGGGAAATTGCTTCCCGAATTATACGCTCCTGTAAAAAGATGGGAATTCGGAGCGTTGCTATATTTTCGGAGGCCGATCGTGATGCACTATTTGTACAAGAGGCCGATACCGCGGTTTATATTGGTAAAAGCAACCCTCAGGCATCTTATCTCAATCAGGAAAAGATACTGGACATTTGTAAACAGCATCAAATAGATGCCCTTCATCCTGGGTATGGCTTTTTGTCCGAAAACGCGACCTTTGCCCGCAAGTGCCAGGAAGCTGGGATTACTTTTATTGGCCCTCACCCCAAAGCTATTGAGGAAATGGGTTCCAAGTCGAACGCCAAAGCCATTATGAAAGCTCATGAGGTGCCTGTAATTCCAGGATATCAGGGCGAAGACCAAAGCGTAGCCACACTTACCAAAGCTGCCGAAGAAATCGGTTTTCCGGTATTGCTCAAGGCTACCGCTGGTGGTGGTGGCAAAGGCATGCGCATTGTACAAAAGCCAGAAGAAGTAGCTCAAGCTATAGAGGCCGCCAAGCGTGAAGCCCAAAACGCCTTTGGAGATGATGAACTTATCATTGAAAAATACATTGCTTCAGGACGTCACATTGAATTCCAGATTTTGGGAGAC
The DNA here is from genome assembly GCA_003483885.1 of Microscillaceae bacterium. GTDB lineage: Bacteria > Bacteroidota > Bacteroidia > Cytophagales > Microscillaceae > Microscilla. The sequence continues at coordinate 7,754 of DMXI01000014.1, read as the reverse complement.
CAACACGGCAACACGCTGCATATTTTGGAAAGAGAATGCACCATTCAGCGACGCTACCAAAAAGTGATTGAAGAAAGCCCCTCACCTGCCCTTACTCCCGAGCTTAGAACCCAAATGGGCAAAGCTGCAGTAAAAGCAGCCAAAGCCCTGCAATATGACAATGCGGGTACAGTAGAGTTTATCTTTGATGATCAAAGTCAACAGTTTTATTTTCTAGAGGTAAACACTCGCCTACAGGTCGAGCATCCTGTCACCGAAGAGGTTACAGGCTTGGACTTGGTTCAACTACAGATTCAAGTAGCTGAGGGTAACCCACTGACAATCAAACAAGAAGATATTCAAAGTAAGGGCTATGCGGTAGAATGCCGCTTATACGCCGAAGACGCCCGGAACGATTTTTTGCCAGTAACTGGCACCATTCAGCAATGGAAAACCCCAGAAGTAGAAGGTCTGAGAATAGAAACTGCCATCCAATCTGGGGCGCAAATTTCTATGTTTTATGACCCGATGATTGCTAAAATCATTGTATGGGATCAAGACCGAATGGTGGCCCACCGCAAGATGCATTATACCTTACGCAATTTGCTTTGTTTGGGTATTACCACCAACCAAGATTTTCTGGCGCAATTGTTTGCCACCCCCGCTATCAACCAAGGGCAATACGATACCCATTACCTGGCCAATCATTTTGATTATGGCCTTTTACAAAACACCAATCAAGCAGCAAACTATCCAGCAGGCATCGCGGCTGCCTTGTATGATTGGCAACAGCGAGAAAGTAAACGTTCGGTGCTCAAACATTTGCCTTCGGGTTGGCGAAGCAATTTTTATGAGCACCAAAAGGTGAATTATGACATAGAAGGCCAAGAAGAAGAATTAAGCATTCAGTATCGTCATATAGGTCAACAGCAGTTTGAATTTATCAAGCCCGTTGCGGATCATTCGTCCAGTAATGGAGAGGAAAAACCAAGTATAGAAAAGTCTCGAGTCAAACTCATTGACACTCCTCCAAATCAGGTATCTTTTGAATTGGATGGTGTCCGTTATTTATTCCACATCGCAAAAAATCAACCGCACTACTTCTTACGTAACGAAAAATTGGGTGGATTTACCTTTGCCCTCAAAGATCGCTTACCTGAAAAAGAAGTGGAGAAAGTAAAAGGTGGTTATGAAGCTCCTATGCCTTCTCAAATCATCAAAGTACTGGTAAGCCAGGGCCAATCCGTAAAATCCGGTGAAGGTCTGGTGGTACTATCCTCTATGAAAATGGAAAATACCATTACGGCAGATGAGGATGGCGTTGTAGAGGAAGTTTACATAGAAGATGGGCAGAATATTGAGGCTGGAGTGCTACTATTAAGTGTTAAGTCCACAGTCGGGAGTTCGTAGTTGGGAGTTCATAGCGCCTGACAGCCATTGTATCAACTATTCACTCTAAATTTTCAACACATGGCTTTCAAATTTGAAGAATTAAAAGTGTGGCAAAGAGCAGTAAATTTTACACTAGCAATACACGAAACAACTAGGCATTTCCCAAAAGAAGAAATGTTTATACTCACTTCTCAAATTAAGCGAGCAACGGATTCTATAGCCTTAAACATTGCTGAGGGATCAACGGGCCAAAGTAAAAGAGAGTTTCGTCGCTTTTTGGGGTATGCAGCAAGGTCAGGTATTGAAGTAGTAAGTTGTTTACACATTGCTTTGAAGAGAAGTTTAATCAACCAAGAACAATTTAAAGAATTATATCAAGAAATTACTGAGATCATAAAAATGATATTCGGTCTCAAAAACTCAATAAAAAAATAAACACACTGGTTTTAGTAGTCAGTAACTCGCAGTTAAAAGTCAAACTCCTAACTACGAACTACCAACTACGAACTACTCACTAAAAAACTATGGCAAAGAAAAAACTCGTACTCTCCTGCGCCCTTACCGGAGCAGCCACCAATCGGCAACAATGCCCTCATATACCTTATACCCCCAAAGAGCTGGGCGAAGAAGCCAAAAGAGCCGAAGATGCTGGGGCTAGCATCGTACACATCCACGCCCGAGAAGACAATGGCCAACCCAGCTGGCGACTTGAAGTATTCGAGCAAATTCACGAAGAGGTACGCAAGCGTTGCCCCAATATCATCATCAATTATTCTACCGGAGCCATTGGTATTCCCAAAGAAGACCGCATTCGCCACGTCTCGGCCATCAAGCCTGATATGGCTGCCTTCAATATGGGCAGTATGAACTATGCCATTTACTCCAAAAAAGCCAAGAAATTTTACTGGAACACCGTTTTTGCCAATCCCTTTGACGAAATGATGTTCTATGTACAAAAAATGAACGAAGCAGGTACCATTCCTGAAATGGAATGTTTTGATACTGGCCACATTCGCAACGCTGAACCCCTGCGCGACATGGGTTTGATTCCTGACAATGCCGTGTATAGCCTCGTGATGGGCGTGATGGGTGGTATTCCGGCCACGACCGAAAACTTGATCCACCAAATCAAGCAAGTGCCAGCGGGCAACCACTGGCAAGTCATTGGAATCAGTCGCAAACAATGGCAATTGGCAGCGGTAGCCATTACCATGGGTGGTAGCTTTAGAGTGGGCCTGGAAGATAATTTTTATTTACCCAATGGTGAGATGGCCAAATCTAACGGAGAATGTGTAGAAGCAGGCGTTACCCTGGCTCATATGTTGGGGGCCGAAATCGCCTCTATAGAAGAAACTCGAGAAATGCTCAATATCCCTTTAACTGACGGTGTAAATGCCTAAATTGGTGGCTCACACCAACTTAATACTGAAAAATGAAAGACAAAGTAATCATTATCACCGGCGCGGGTTCGGGTATAGGTCGGGCTACTGCCCTTTTAGCAAGTGCTGCGGGAGCCAAAGTAGTGGTATCAGATGTAAATCAAGAGGGAGGCAAAGCCACCGTGGATGAAATTACCCAAAATGGGGGTACAGCAACCTTCATTCATTGCAATGTAGCCGATAAACAAGAAGTAAAAGATTTGTTTGCCCAAACACTGGGCTTGTATGAGCGATTAGATTATTTGGTAAATAATGCGGGTATTGGAGGAGATTTTAATCCTACCCACCTCTACTCTGACGAAGTCTACGAAAAAGTAGTAGCCGTTAACCAAGACGGGGTATTTTACTGCATGAAAGAAGCCCTCAGAATCTTAAGTGAACAAGCACAAGGCGGCGCTATCGTCAATGTATCTTCGGTGGCAGGTATTGGGGGGGCACCCAAAATGAGCGCCTATGCAGCCAGCAAACACGCGGTGATTGGTCTTACTAAAACTGCGGCCCAAGAATATGGCAAGTACAATATCCGGGTAAATGCTGTATGCCCTACCGTGATTGAAACTCCTATGACCCAAGGCTTTATGCATGGAGATCCCAAAATGGTAGAAGGCACCAAATACCTGATCCCAATGCGGCGTTTTGGGCAACCCAACGAAGTAGCTAACACGATTATGTGGCTTTGCAGCGACGAAAGCAGCTTTATCAACGGTCAGGAGCTAAGAGTAGATGGAGGAATGAAGGCTTAAATATTGAAGTCCACAGTCAATAGTCCATAGTTTTTAATACAAGAATATCATTTAGAAAACCAAATAAAACAAGATTATGGACTGTTGACCGTGGACTATCGACTAAAACAGAAAATCTAAATCATGATTCAATCATATAAGAAAAATTATAAAGTAGACGATCACTACGATGCCATTTTTGTAGGCTCAGGCTTGGGAAGCCTTACCGCGGCTGCCATATTGGCCAAAGAAGGAAAAAAATCGCTCATTTTGGAGCGTCATTATACCGCAGGAGGTTTTACCCATATTTTCAAACGTCGCGGTTATGAGTGGGATGTGGGCATTCACTACATTGGCGATGTGCACCGCGAAGGTACTGTATTACGCAAGTTGTTTGACTACATTACCGACGGAGAACTCAAATGGGCTGATATGGGCGAAGTATACGACCGTATCGTTATTGGAGACAAGATTTATGATTTTGTAAAAGGAGTACAAAACTTCAAAGAAAAGCTTGTTGAATATTTTCCAGAAGAAGCCGAAGCCATCGACAAATATGTAGATACGGTTTTTAAAGTAAGTAAGGCCAGTCAAACCTATTACTTAGAAAAAGCCATGCCTCCTATGGTGAGCAAAGTATCAGGTGGGATGATGCGCGGAGGTTTTCTCAAATATGCCAGCCGTACTACTCAAGAAGTATTAGAAGAAATCACCCAAAATCAAGAATTGATTAAGGTGCTTACTGGACAGTACGGAGATTACGGGCTTCCCCCTCGGCAAAGTAGCTTTGCAATGCACGCTTCCTTGGTAAAACACTATTTTTCGGGTGGCAACTTTCCCGTGGGAGGCTCTTCGCAAGTGGTAGAGACTATTGACCCAGTGATCAGTCAGTCAGGTGGTACCATTTTGATCAGTGCCGAAGTAGACGAAATATTGATAGAAAACGGCAAGGCAGTAGGAGTAAAAATGGGTGATGGTAAAGAATTTCACGCAGACATGGTCATCAGTGGAGCCGGTATTATGACCACCTATAAAAAACTGATGCCTGAGCCAGTATTCAAAAAACATAAACTGGAAGAGCAAATCACCAAAGTAAACAATTCAGTAGCACATTTATCACTCTACATTGGTCTCAAAGGTTCGCCTGAAGAATTAAAGCTACCCAAAGCCAATTATTGGGTATATCCCGGCGATGTATCGCATGATGAATGTGTAGATCGCTACGTAAAGGACATCAACGAGCCGTTCCCAGTGGTGTATCTTTCTTTTCCGTCGGCCAAAGATCCCGATTGGAGCAATCGCTACCTAGGCAAAAGCACCATCGACATCATCACTTTGATGCCTTACGAGATTTTTGCCAAATGGGAAGACACTCGCTGGAAAAATCGTGGAGAGGATTACGAAGCTTTGAAGGAATCTTTTGCCCAAAGACTATTGGACACCTTATTCAAGCTTGAGCCGCATCTTAAGGACAAAGTTGAGTTTTATGAACTATCGACTCCAGTTACCACCAAGCACTTTATCAATTATGAGAAAGGGGAAATTTATGGGTTAGATCATAGTCCAGATCGTTTTCAGCACAAGTTTTTACGGCCTCATACGCCTATCAAAAACTTTTATCTTACCGGGCAAGACATTGTCACGGCGGGTATTGGAGGCGCCTTGTTTTCAGGCTTGTTAACCGTTTCAGCGATTACTAAAAAGAATATTTTGAAGAAGGTGATGACGGGGTAAAATTAGTTGGGAGTTAGTAGTTCGTAGTTGGGAGCCAATTAAAGCTGTTAGTTTTTGGTCTTTGGCCTTTTTTCAGCTATTCCAATAAAGCCATTGAACTTAGTTTTTTGTATTTGTGGCCTTTTTATATGCTTATAATCAGTAACTCATTAGTAATGAGAGCATAGCCAAGAGACAACCCCAAATAAGATAGTCTATAATAGAAACGCTAAAGCTAAAGACTGTCAAGTACTACGAACTACCAACACTCAACTATCAACTAAAAAAAGAATATGCAAAAACACTTACTCGAAGAAGAACATAAAATGTTTCAGGATGCGGTGAGGGCATTTATGGAAAAAGAAGTAGCACCTCACAATAAGACTTGGGCAGAACAAGGCCATGTATCCCGGGAAATTTGGCAAAAAGCGGGTGCCCAAGGCATGCTGTGTATGGATTTGCCAGAAAAATACGGCGGTATGGGGCTCAAAGATTTTCGATACAATGCCATTGTGGGCGAAGAACTGGCCAGAGTAGGTGCCAGTGGGCCAGGTTTTATCCTGCAAAACGATGTGATGGCGCCTTATTTTACCGAATACTTCACCGAGGAACAAAAAGAACGCTGGATGCCAGGGCTTATCTCAGGCGATATCATATCGGCCATAGCCATGACCGAACCAGGCACGGGTAGCGATCTTCAGGCCATCCAAACCACCGCCATAGATCAGGGCGATTATTACTTACTCAATGGCTCTAAAACCTTTATCACTAATGGTATTTTGAGCGATTTGATCATCGTAGTGGTCAAGACAGATCCCAAAAGCCAACACGCTCACGCGGGCATTAGCCTTGTGATTGTAGAACGTGACATGGAAGGCTTTACCCGAGGCAAAAACCTGGACAAAATCGGGATGAAGGCCCAAGATACTGCTGAGCTGTTTTTCAACGATGTCAAGGTGCCCAAAAACAATTTACTAGGCAAAGAAGGGCAAGGGTTTTATTATTTGATGAGAAACCTGCCTCAAGAAAGACTATCAATTGCTGCTACAGGTTGTGCTGCTGCCGAAGCCTCCCTGGATATGACCATCCAATACTGTAAAGATCGGAAAGCTTTTGGGCGCCCAATTGGTAAATTTCAAAATTCCCGGTTTGCCCTGGCCGAAATGAAAACTGAGGTAACCATTGCCCGCACTTTTGTAGACCAGTGTATTGTAGAGCTCAACCAAAACAAACTAAGCGTAGAAAAGGCCGCTATGGCTAAATATTGGGTCACTGATTTACAATGCAAAGTGATAGACCAATGCCTGCAATTACACGGAGGATATGGCTACATGAGCGAGTACCCTATTGCTCAAGCCTATGTAGATTCGCGCGTGCAACGCATTTATGGGGGCACCAACGAAATCATGAAAGAAATTATTGGCCGAGGGATGGGGTTTTAAGCTGATAGTTCGTAGTTGGGAGTTTGTAGTCTTATAACTTGAAAAAGAACTGCTACTAACTCCCAACTACCTCACTACTAACTCAAAAAACATGTTCGCAAAAGACTTATTCAAAGATAAAACAGCCCTGGTAACTGGGGGAAGAAGCGGAATAGGCTACGCTATAGCTCAAATGATGTTAGAGCTAGGAGCTAAAGTGATGATTGCCTCTCGTAAAGAAGATTTGCTTAAGCAAGCCGCCGAAACACTGGGACAGTACGGGGAATGCCATTATCAGGCGTGTGACATTCGCGAAAGTGACCAACGCAAGGCCTTGATGGAAAAGATTAAAGAAACATTTGGGCGATTAGATATTTTGGTAAACAATGCTGGAGGGCAATTTCCCGCTCCCGCGGAAGGTATCAGTGAAAATGGCTGGAACACCGTGATTAACAACAACTTGAACGGTACCTTCCATATGAGCAGTTTGATGGGGCGCAACTTTTTCATTCCTCAAAAAGAAGGCACCATCATCAACATCATCGCCAATATTTACCGAGGCTTTCCTTCTATGGTGCATACCGGTGCGGCTCGGGCTGGGGTAGATAATTTGACCAAAACCCTGGCCGTGGAATGGGGCGATTTTAATGTAAGAGTGAATGCCATTGCCCCTGGTACTATTCAGTCTTCGGGGCTAGATACATATCCCAAACCAGTGCAAGATTTATTAGGAGAAGCCAGAGACGCAGTGCCTCTCAAACGTTTTGGTACGGTGGAAGAAGTAGCCCATGCTACCTGCTTTTTGGCTAGTCCATTGGCGGCTTACATCACCGGAGTTACTTTATATGTAGATGGCGCTCAGCACCTCAATAGTGGTGATACGATGAAATTAACCCGAATTATGCGGGCCTTTACCAAGATGAAAAAAGATTAGATAGTCTCCAGACCTGACAGGTTTTTGAAACCTATCAGGTAGGCTGTTCAGAATTTTAAAAAGTTCCCCACGTTTTTGAAGCTATTTAATGCTTTAAAAATTGACAGAAACTCAGGTTATTACATAATATAACCTTTTGAGTTTTGTAATAAAA
>DMXI01000549.1 GCA_003483885.1 Microscillaceae bacterium | reverse complement strand
AGATTATGGATATTTTTATACATCAAGCACATATTTCCTTACACAAAAATAACGAGATTTCTAAAGCTGAATTATATGATAATATTTATGACTTTAGCCAGAACATCGATTCATTGCCAGAGGCTTTTGAAGGTAACCTGGTATTACACTTTCCGTCTATTACGTTTATATCCCAATTCATTCAGGCAGTGGTAAGCAATAAACATCCTCAGCTTCAGCATTGCATCATTATCACTGAATATTACAAAAACGACAAAAAGGCCATAAAACAGCTCTTTTATACTTTAAAAGCTGCTGGTGGACTAGTGGCTAATCAGGACAAATATTTATTAATCTATCGCCTTGGAAAGTGGGATTTACCCAAAGGTAAGGCCGAAAAAGGGGAAACCATTGAAACAACCGCTATACGCGAAGTAGAAGAAGAATGCAATGTAAAAGTGGAACTTCAGGATTTCATATGCTCTACTTGGCATTATTATCCTCAAAAAGGCAAAGCTATGCTCAAAAGAACCGATTGGTATGCCATGAAATGTCTAGATGATAGTCAGGCCACACCTCAAACAGAAGAAGATATAGAGAGAGTAGAGTGGCTGGATAGTAATCAGTTAAAAGAAGCACTCGCCAATACTTATAACTCTATCGTATTTGTGTTTCAAAGCTTTTGGCAAAAGCCATTAGATGTGTAAACTAAACAAATCGAAGTATTGATAAAGAGGTGCTTTTTCAAATTTAGGCCCAAAAGTAACCCAAGGCATAGCTTGATGATCCAATGAAATATCAACTTGTTGGATATATTTATCTAATAAACGATAAATACCATAATCCTTCTCAATACCACCACTCAACTCTGCCATAATTTTATCTGGGAAATAACGCAACTCATCAATCACCAACAATACATAGTACAAAAAGTCTTGCTCAGTACTAAAAGGAAATACATTGCAAAACTCCAGGTTTCGCTCCTTGAAGATGGTCAAAATTAAATAACTTGGTTCTATGTGCAGGTAAATATTAGACAGCTCACCCAAGTTTTTGCGCTTTTGAGCCTGTAGTCCCTCTATAAGGCCCGCAGTTTGGTGTACAAAGGTAAGTTTGGGCGAAGAAGTATAAATCTGCTCAAACCATTCTATGAGCTCCTTTTCCACCAAAAATACATTCATGGCGTCTATGCTTTCTATATAAGAATAACAAATGGTTTGATCAATCCTGACGTCGGTCAAATGTTTGAGATATTGTACGGCTTCATCTTCGTCAAAAAGTGCCTTCGGAACAAGGGTAAATGCTTTACCACGATGCGCAATCTTGATTTGATTCCAACGATACGCTTTCAAAAACAAATGGTTATCGTAAATCCAGTTAAGGTGAGAAGTCAATTGGTCATGAGATAAACTCACATAAAAACTATAATGCTCTAGAAACAAACAACGATTGCTGACCGTGTCGATGACACAGATTTCCAGCCCATCTTGTCCGATAGACAAATACAAATTATAATTTCCTAACGATTGAATGTCAAACGAATCGTCTTGAAAACTTAACTCTCTGATGGATAATTTATCTGTTGCTTCCAATATAGTCGGGGGATTGAGGTTTCAAAGAAAATCGAGGTTAGCCACCCTTTTAAATAGTCAAGAGCCGTGCCACACAATGGTAACACAGCTCTCAGCTTTATATCATCAAATTTACAGCGTAAATTATTGCCAGTTACCAGCAGTACTAGGTTCGTCCCTTGCTCCTACTTTCAGTGGCTTCTCTTTGAGCACCGTAATTTTATCTTCTACTTCTTTCAAGATTGTTTTATATCTGGACAATTTATCATCCCAGGGAGTCAACTTATCTTTGAAAGGTTTGTATTCATTTACCAACGCCGTATATTCTGCTGAATTGGTCTTTTTCTCATCTTCCAATTCTTTCATTTTCTTACGAATATCTCTTGATTCTTTAAGAATTGGCTTTCTCTTGGCTTCTACAAAACGAATGTTGTCGTTTAATGTATCTTTCTTCTTAGTCAAACGATCCATTTGCTCTTTGATCGTTTTACGCGTTTTTGGATCTATAGAACCACCACGCTTAGGATTGATTGGTGCTACGTCCTTAATCTCAAACACGTGCACTTTTACTCCTCCTTTACGAATTGTATCAGCAAACCATTCAAACTTTAGTCTTTTTCCCCCATTACTTGGAACATAAGCAATGTTAGCAAAATCATTCGCAAAATTCATTACTCTACTCAAGTGGTCCAACTCAATCTGGGTTTTAGCGGCATTTTGAGCGGCTTTAATTTTATTAATAATCACTTCCTTAGCATCTAATATTTCTAAGGTATCGATTTTTACTACTACGCTATCTTGACCGTAGTCTTTCTCTTTCTTCTCAACAATAGGCACTTTACCATTGTTGAAAAAATCAACTAAGGCATCAGGAGTACGGGCGTACATACCTTTCTGCTTGAACATTTCTTCCTGTACATCTCTAATGAGCGTAAGTTTAGAAATAATTTTTTTCTCTACAGCATCGATTTCTGCTTGCTCATCGATCGGTTTTTTAACACCTGTAACCATAAAACTTAACAGAAATACACCTACTGGTAAAATCGCTACTGTGTAGGCTAAACTTCTTGATACTTTTTTAGTAAAAGCAAGTGCAACTACTGCCCCAACCAACAATAAATATACGATTAGGTAGAGTGGTTTTATAAACCCAAACAAATTTGAGAAAATTTCGCTTATCTGATCTATAAAGCTCATTGTCTTATCAGTTTTTTGTTGTGCAATTATAAAAATTTTTTATTGACTATAATTCATTTCAGTTGTTTTTTTTTGTATTTGACTATATATCAAAATTATACTCATAATTTTCGTTCTTGAAACACTGATTATTTTAAAAACAAATCAAATACAAAAAAATAACAGATATTGTACACAGTTTATATATCTTTTACGTTCTGTAATAAAATTGTATGAATTATATATCTGTACAAATATAACTAAAAATTTAGTTAATCAAAATTGGGTATTTTTATTTATATAAAAATCTCCAATGTAATGTTTCAACATATATTTCGGCATAAACTAATTGTGAAAGTTGATAAATGCTCGTCGTGCCGAATATTTTCTGAGTAGCAGCAGGTAAGAATAAAATAAAAAAAACAGGAATACCTGTTAAAAATGTGTTAATTCTTGAAAAGAATCGCTTAAGATATAGTACAAAGAAACAAAAACTGGCTCTCTAATGTTTAGAGAGTAGATTTATTGAAAAGAAAGTTATAATTTTGCATAATATTAAGGTGAACTAGGTTACCACCTTATACTCTTGAAGTATAGAATTGTAACCATTTATTAGGTTTTCATAATTGTAAGTTTTTGATTAGTTAGGTTTTGTAGACTCCCGGATGATATTCTCGGAGTCTATTTTTTTTTGTCCAATCTCAATTGGCATAAAAAAAGGCAACGAGTAAATAATACCCATTGCCTAAATTTTATTAAAACGCTATAAATTATTTACAATGCTCTTCAAAGGCACCTAAAAGATTATCTGCAATCATTTGAGGAGTACGTCCTTCTATATGATGACGCTCAATAAAGTGCACCAACTCTCCATCTTTAAACAATGCAATTGAAGGAGAAGAAGGAGGATAAGGCAACATATACTCACGTGCTTTAGCAGTGGCTTCCATATCTACTCCAGCAAATACAGTCACTACAGAGTCTGGTTTATCGTTAGTTTCTGATAATGCATACTTAATCGCAGGACGAGCTGCACCAGCAGCACACCCACATACTGAGTTTACAATCAACAAAG
>DMXI01000494.1 GCA_003483885.1 Microscillaceae bacterium | reverse complement strand
AGAAAAAAATGAAGGGCTTTTGAGGCTGTAAGCACTTGATTTTTAAGCACGTACTTTACTGATTAAGGAGTATAAATTCAAAAAACAAGAGCAATTATAAATCATTAAGTTGACATAAACACGGCAAAACCCGATTATAGCAAGGTCATCAACTATTTGACAATAGGAATATCAATAAGGATTGAAAAGCTGCGTAACTTCTGTAAATAATTTCACCTAACTACTTCACCTGAGTTATTCATAACCCTTCAAAACCCAACCAAATCGCCCCACAAGCGTACAAATAACTCGAAACACTAACTTATCAATAAATAATATTTACACACTATGAAAGCTTTTCTACCAATTGGGTTATTGGTGGGCTGTATGATGTTTGCCCAAGCCAAAAGCCTCAAACCCAATAATTTGTACGCACAACTTTGCGAAGTAAACCCCGAATGGCGAAAAAATCGCCCCCTTGCCCAGCAACTGGGATTACTACAAGCCCCTACTATATACGCCAATCAAGATTTGCTGGCCTTTCACGTACAAACGCTCCAAAAAATCTTTGCCAAACGCGCTACTCCTCATCTTTCGCCTACGCAAAAACGCAATCGCCAACAACATTTAGCCATTTTAGAGGAATATTGGCAACTCCGCAACTGCCCTCGTAATTATTACCTCCCTTATCGCAACCCAGTATTTATAGACCACGAAGGACGCTATTGTGCGGTGGGGTATTTGATGCTCAAAAGTGGTAAAAAAGAATTTTGTGAAGCGGTACAACGCAACAATAATTTTATCAAAATTCGGCAAATTCAATCTCAGGAATTTGATCAATGGCAACACCAAAGCGGGCTTTCGTTAGACGAGCTGGCTTGGATTCAGCCCTACTATATTCCTCAAACAAGGTATGAAGAGGTAACTACCCTGGGTGCCCGACGAACTCCTCGTTTTTTGGATTCATTACAAACGCTCAAACTCAATCGCCCCAGTGACGATTATTTATATGGTCACGAATTCAGCAAAATGTTTATGGGCAATGAGCTTATTGATGTGCAAGGTACTTTGAAAAAGCTACGCTATTGGGGAAAACCTGATTGGAAAGCGTTGGAGAGGCAAAAAATGGAGTTGGTGAACCTTACCCAATATGGCACTCACTTATACGTTATTGCCAACAACCGAAACGCAGGTGGTTTTGGCAAAGCCCAGTTTGCTATCTTTAAATGGACCAAGCAAAAAAAATGGGAAAGGTTTAATGTCCAATTCCCTGTGTATGCTTTTTTTACTTATAAAGGCAAGCTCTACGCAGGTGGAGGCTATGAAACTTACACCAAAGCCATAGAAGATGGCAGATCAGTAGACAAACCTCAATATACTCACTCTTATTTACTGCGTTTGGACGGGAAAAACTGGACAAAAATCAATCAGGAATACGGAGGAATCGTTTTTGGAATATACAAAAAAGGTAATAAAAGCTATTTGGCTACCGTAATCAATACTTCACTGGGCAGCAAGCGAGCCCCTATCCTGTCTAAGGCCAACCGATAATCTTACTCACTTACGAATTATTACACAATACACACTATGAAATACACATTATCACTATTGCTTTTGGTAGGCTTTATTTCTTTTGCTCAAGCCAAAAAGCCTCAAAATTTGTACGAACAACTCTGTGAAGTAAATCAGGAATGGTATAAAAACCGCCCCATTGCAAAGCAATTGGGATTTTTGCAGGCCCCCATCATCCCCAACGAACAGGATTTATTGGTTTTCCACATTCAAACCCTGGAAAAGATTTTTTTGGCTCAAAACGTTACTCACCTTACTCAAAAACAACAGGCAGAGCGCCAACGAAATTTACAGGTGCTAAACGAGTACTGGAAACGGCGAGACTGCCCTCGTAATTATTATTTACCTTATCGTAATCCAGTATTTATTGACCACGAGGGGCGTTATTGTGCGGTAGGTTATCTGATGCTCAAAAGTGGCAAACAAGAATTTTGCGAAACAGTACAACGCAAGAGTAACTTCATCTACATCCGCCAAATAAAATCACCAGCGTTTGATCAATGGCAGCAACAAAGTGGATTGTCTCTAGACGAATTGGCTTGGATTCAGCCCGGTTATGATCCACAGATTAGGTTCGAGATCATTGATCACCTGGGAGTAGATCGTACCCCTCGTTTTGTGGATTCATTGCAAGCCACTAAAATTTATTCTCCTTATTTTGATCAGCGTGACATGTTTGGCTTTACAAGGATGTTTTGGGATTGTAGGCTTACGGGTAGTGAGGAGGTAAAAAAATACAAACGATACACTGGTAAACCTGATTGGGAGGTGCTTAAAAAAGAGCACGGAAATATTAGTGCCTTGACTGTACATCGCGGACAATTGTACGTAGCCGTAGATAGTACCTTTCATGATACTGCTCGTAGCTACCGTACCAGAATTATGCGATGGCATCCTCGTGGTACCTGGCAACAGTTGCATGAATCTAATGATCGGGCCACGATTTACACTTTTTTTAGCAATCGGGGCAAGTTATACGCGGGAGGAGGTTCAGATGTAAACTCCCCTTCTCCTCAGCAAACAAATCATCCATTTACCCACTCTTACTTGTTGTGTTTTAATGGCAAGGTTTGGCAAAAAATTGAACAAGAATATGGAGGGATTATCTTTGGTCTGGTATACAAATATGGGCGTCGTTATCTGGGTACTGCCAACAATAACATGGCAGGGAACCAATGGGCACCTATTAAAAAAGTAGGCAAAACGGATAAATAGCCTATTTTGTGTTTTTTAGAATTCATTTCGACTTCTTATATCAAATTTTAAAAGCCTCACCAGAGGCTTTTTGCTTTTAATTGGGGGTATCTGCTTACCATTTATAAACTCAAGGCTACCATTCATAAATTCACCATAGGATAAACAAAATAAATATATGATCTTGATGGTATCAAAAACTACAACCTAAATTTAGATTAATGAAATATCTATTCAAAACCTCCTTGTTACCTACGACCTGCTACGCGGGTATTTTGGCCTTTTTGATGGCTTGTGGTGGCGGCACTAAAGACAACAGCACCGAAAGTAATACCGACTCGGTAAAACCCAACACTCAGGTAGATAGCAACGCCTCAAGTGCTAGCTCTGGTGATATAAAAGCCAATGAAGCAGAAGGTAAAAACAATAAACCTACAAAGCTGAGTACCAATGTAGAGGACTACTACAAACTATGGGTAAAAAAAGTAATGGAAGATGCTAAAAAAAATGGGTTTGAGGGTAGCAAACCCGAAATTCAAGTAAAGGATATCAGTAATGGCTACATGAAAGTGGGCCTAATGCCTTTAGGCATAACTGGCTATAACACCATGACACTATGGGTGGCCCAAAATGGCCAAACGACTTTTGGTGTGCTTTCGCACGGCTGTGGGCCTGTTTGCGGCTCAGGCAATGTTGTCTTTTATCAAATGGAGGGCAATCAATTAAAGGATGTGACCGAGGAAGTTTTTTCTAACAAAGAACAAATGAGAATTGATAAACAAGCCCAGGAAAAGATGCCTAAAAATGCTAACTCAGCCGATGCTAATGTTGGTTTCTGGACAGTTTTACCCCAAAAAGGCACCACCATCCAAATGGGCATTATGTCGAGTAACCTCAGCAATGACAAAACCGAAATGATCACCCCCATTGCCGAGCTCCAATACAATGTGGCAAATAACACCTTTAAACTGGTAGAGAAATAACTCATAAAGGGTGAAAGTCACACTTTTTTGGCTTTACCAGCAATTATTCCACAGGATAAATAAGACAAGTTTAATTCCCAATTGATAGGCATTGCGTGGTGAATGTTTTACCTTTAGGTAGCTTAATACTTTTTCAACTTCACCATTCATACAAATTATGAAAACGATTACGAACCTATTATTTATCCTGTGTCTAATGGCCATAACCTTTGGGCAGTCTTACGCCCAGGCACCTGCTATGCGGATGGTTACCAAAAATACCAATGGTACCGAAGAATACTTGTATTATCATCCTCAAGGAGATTACTATGTGTATTCCTCCAGCACTCGCCCCAAGCGCATTAAACTTACCAATGTGCGCGAAAGCATCATCAACGGCCTAAAAACGAAGGTAGTCAAGTTTCCGGGAAACAACGCGCTGTACAAGTTGGTAATCGGCGGTTCTAACCTGACTTGCATCAACCCCAATGGTAGTCGACAAGAATTCATTTTGGAAGAAAAAATGGCCTCGAAAGGTAAAAACGGTCTGATAGAATACCTTTACATTCCTGGGCCTGGAGTATTTTATTATAACAATAATCGCAATCGCCGAAAAATTGAACTTAAGATCGTCGGAGGAAGTCAAGCTGCCCCTGTAGTTCAGTTTCCTGGTTCGCCTAAGCGTTACACCCTCACCTATGTGATAGATGGCAGTATCATGTGCAAAAACCCAGACGGAAGTGTGCAGTATTTTAAGAAGGATTATTAGTTAGTAGTTTGTAGTTAAAAGTTCGTAGTTTGTCAGGGTTTAGCTAATTGTTGTTATTACCTGGCAGCCATTGGTTATTGGCCTTTGGCTATTGGCTTTTTTCGGCTGCTTCAAGATCAACTCCCCACCTAAAATGAACTTTTTAAGGGCTAAAATACTCATAATCAAAAGCTTTACAATTTCACGAGTAAAAATTAGAGGTTCGTAGTATAGCCAAAAGCTAAAGGCCAACGGCAGTCAATCGCTACAATCTACCAACTCCTGACTACGAACCAAAAGACTATGGACTGTGGACTGAATGCTATCGACTAAAAACCAGCCAAAGGCCAAAAGCTAAAGGCTAATAGCTGTCAGGTGCTACGATCTACCAACTCCTGACTACGAACCAAAAGACTATGGACTGTGGACTGAATGCTATCGACTAAAAACCAGCCAAAGGCCAATGCTGTCAATTGCTACGAACTACCAGCTTTCAACTATGGACTAAATCTACCACGCCCAACGAATGAATATCTGCGGAGCATTGGTGGTCCAGGCATTGTTTCGATGATAAAACCACTCAAAGCCAATCTTGAAAGTATTTTGAGGATCATCCGAAAAAAGTTGGCTTACTTTCCAGGCAATATTGGGTTGAGTCAAAATATCTAACCCATTATTTTCGGTCTGATAAATGTCAAAATACCCTTGAAAAGAAAACTCCAGACGATCGCTGATTTTGATAGGTAATCCCCATACCCCAGTGATCTGGTAAGTGTTAAAATCGGAATTATCGTAGCGGTAATACCCGTTTACAAAAAACACGTTGAACAAAGGAATTCTAAAATTGAGCGAAAGCCCGATCATTCTTGCGTGAAAATTTTGTCCTTGGTTAATCTGCCCTGCCAATAAAATATCATCTACCCCAAAGCTATTGTCATAATTAATCGCCTTTCGGTTTTCAATACGATACCGTTTTTTAGTGTCTTGTTCTCCTCCTGAAAGCATTTTCTTAAAACTAATACGAGGTTGCCATTCGGCATAGAGACTGTAACGATCGGTGGTGGGTTGGTTGTTGGCATCCAGAAAACGGGCTGCAAAAAAATTGACAAAGAAAAAGTTATCGCCATAAGGCCAGGTAGAAAAATTATCTATAATAAAAGTTGTCAACTGGCCATTTTCGGTGTTGAGACCGTTGGTGATATCGCGAAAATTGAATCCGTAAGATACTTGTGCGCCAGTATGCGATACATTTACCTGGGCGAGGCTTTGGTTGGCCCAGCTCCAAAAATAAAGAATAAATCCTGTTACTATGCCTATCTTTTTCATCTTTATGTTGCTATTTTTCATTGTCCTCCGTTCAAATTTCTTGCCTTGATATGGGTACAAAACGATCTGGTAACTCAAAGATTTAAGGAATTTCATAAAAAAATAAAAAATTTATTCCCAGCCTGTAACCTTTTCTGGTACCCACGGTTTACCCTGCCAACAATCAACCCATATCAACTCATGAATAGAACTTTTTTATACACCCTCGGTATCTTATTAAGCCTTACCTATTGGGCTTATTCTCAAACTAATACTATCAATACTGAGATCAAAGGAGAGTGGATTGCCAAGTTAGAAGCAGATGGTACAATGCGCCTGATAGTGACGTTATCCGACGAAAACGAAGAAGGTCATACGCATTATTGGAACTGGCATCACAGCGATGCTCGCTATCGGGTAGACGAGTTCAGTGGCCTTCAATACGAAAAAGAACATACTTTCAAACTACTGCGCGCTTCAGGAGAAATTATTTTTAAGGGAGCCTTTATTGGCAAAGCGGGTGCTGGAGATTTTGTGTGCCGCCCCAACCAAAAATTTGCTGATTTTTTGAAAAAAGAAGGCTACCAAGACATCAGTGAAAGAAGAATGATTTCAGTGATTTTGGCCAATGTGTCGGAAGCTTACATCAAGGAAATAAAAGGTGCTGGATATAGCGATATTTCGTTATCTAGAATTGCCCGCCTCAAACGTCATAATGTGGATGGGTCATACCTTAAGCAACAGTTGGCTGCACTGAAAAAACTAGGGTATTACGAAGTTTCGGTTTCTAAAATCATTGCTTTCAAAAAGTATGAAATTACCCCAGAATATATCCAAGACATCCACAAAGCTGGTTTTGATGATATTTCGCTTTCGCGACTTATCCGCTTCAAAAAATACAATATAGACGTTGCATATCTCAACAAATACCGCAAAGCGCTTAGCCAATTAGGGTATAGCGATGTATCGGCCTCTAAACTTGTTTCTTTCAAAAAGTATGAAGTTACCCCTCAATATGTTCAGTCATTGCATGATGCTGGACTTATGAACATCTCTTTGTCGAAGGTGATTAGGCTTCACAAAACTGGAATAACCGCTGATCAGGTAAAAGCTGATATGAAAGCCTTGAAAGGCTTGGGGTATAATGAGGTGTCAGGCTCAGCTTATTTGCGTCTCAAAAAGTATGACATTTCACCTGAATACATCAAGGGCATTCAAAAAGCGGGCTTCAGTGAAGTATCGATGAGTAAGATTCATCGCTTGTACAAGTACGGCATCACAGCTACTACTTTGCAAAAAGATATGGCTGCCCTCAAAAAATTAGGCTACTATGAAATAAGCCTGAGTCGCTACCTTCACCTCAAAAAGTATGACGTTACCCCCGCCTACATTCAGGAAATGAAGCAAGCAGGATTGGACGATATCTCTTTGAGTAGAATTGTTGATCTTAAAAGGAGAAATTTCACTCAGGATTTGATTAAAAACTACACTAAGGAGCTCAAGGCTTTGGGGTATAATAATATTTCGGCTTATGACCTGCTCAAGCTTCGTAAATACGATATTTCTACCAATTACATCAAAGACATTCATAGTTTGGGTTTCAATTATATATCGCTTAACCAAATCAGGAAATTCAAAAAGTATGATATCACCAAAGCCAATACTGAATCATACCTGAAAGAAATGGATAAGCTGGGTTTTAGGGGCATTTCGGCCAACGAATTGTTGAAGCTCAGAAAATACGGAGTTACGGTTTCTTTTGTAAAAGATGTGCAAAATAAAGGTTTCAAAAGCACCTCGGTGAATCGCCTGATTAAGTTTAAGAAGTATGGTTTTGACAAGGAGTTGGAAGACTAAAGCTTATTTTTCTTCATGAAATCACACAAAATTTTACGGGTTGCAGGATTAGTCACATTTTTGGGATTATTGGCCTTTGCTGGCTTTGGTCAGGCTACTTTGCCTTCGCAGAAAAAAGCAGCATTTATAGTCAATCAATTCAAAAACAAACTTAAAACGACTCCTTATATCGCTTATAACTTTGATTATAAAGTAACAGGAAAGGAAGCTGCTACAACTCCCAATGTAACTGGGATGCTTAAGTTTAATCCTCACCCTAAAAATGTAGGCGAATATCAAAAGATGCTCATTACAGGAAAGTCGACTTATGATCAAGGTAAAGATGGTGAGCAAAGGTCGTTTAGTTTTGCGTCTGACCAGACCCAAGCCCGCTTGTATCTGCCAAAATACCAATTAATGCTAACTACCAGCCTTTATAAGCATCAGTTTGCGTTGTTTGGGCCGTTCGTTGGTACGCTGATTGGTCACTCAATCAAGTTTTTTCAGCGAGACATCGCGTCAAAAGTTCGGTTGATAAAAGAAGTCGAAGTAAACGGGCAAAGTTGTTATCAAGTGGGGTATGAATCTAACGGAACCACGCTTAGATGGAGTTTTGGGAAGCAAAACTTTATGCTTTATCAGGTAAAAATGCAGGGTAACTGGGGAGGTTATGAGATTAATTACACACAAGTAATTACCCAACGTGCTATTCCAGCTCAGGCTTTTCAGTTACAGGTACCTAAAGGGGTTACCATCAAGCAGTTTTCTGCTGGACAACCCACTACTGGGGAAACGGCTCCAGCCTGGGACTTACCTGACTATGAAGGGAATCGCCTGAATCTGAATAGCTTAAAGGGAAAAGTGGTAGTAATGGATTTTTGGGCCACTTGGTGTCCTCCTTGCATCAAAGCAATTCCAGGATTACAAAAGCTTCATGAAAAATATGAAAAGCAGGGAGTCAAATTTCTAGGATTGGCTTATCGCGACCAGGGAAAGCCTCTAAAGTTTATGAAAAAACGAGGAGTTACTTATACCATCCTCAACGCTCAGGAAAGTGGGAAAGCTTATGGTGTAAGTCAATGGCCTACTTTATTTATCATTGGTAGAGATGGTAAGATAAGGGATTATATGTTGGGGTATCATGGTGAAGTAGGTGAAAAAATACTCGAAAAGGCCATTGAAGATGCATTGAAAGACAAACCATTACCCAAGTCAAGTTTAGCAACTCCTAACTTTGACCGATTTGTGGGTCAATACAAAACTGATCAAGTGCAGTTTAATGTTTTTAAAAACAAGCGTGGCAAGCTCTCTATTGAGCATACCCTACAAACTACTAATAAAAGTAAAACATTTCCATTGATTCATCTCAAAGACCAATACTTTACGCTTTCGGGCGATTTGAAAAATATTTTTGAATTTAAAATTGATAAACAAGGCAAAATAATCGCCTTACAAGGTTTTAAGAAAACTGCCCAAAAAGTATCAAAATAGTAAACCATATACCATCATGAAAATTAGTAATATTTTATCATTTACATTTTTGATGAGCATTTTACTAGCTTGTCAGAGCAATGCCCAAAACAATACATCCTCTACTGAAACTATCAAAGGTGAGTGGATTGCTAAAGTGAGAAAAAATGACCGCCTATGGCTACAAATGACCATCGATCGTGACGATGACAGCCGCCGAAACTACGGCAACTGGAACTCAAGTAGCAGCTACAGCATCAAGGAATTTAGCGGGTTGCAGTTTGGCAAACAACACACTTTTAAGCTCATTCGCGAAGCAGGTACCATTAGTTTTCAGGGGTCATTTATAGGCAAAGCAGGCGCAGGAGATTTTGTGTTTCAGCCCAATAATGACTTCCGTCGGTTTTTACAAAAAGAAGGTTTTGACAGGGTATCCAACAACAAAATGCTCTCTATGACTTTGTTTAAGGTAACGCGTAAATTCATAGCCGGAGTAAAAAAACGCGGCTATGCTGACTTTTCTACTAACAAATTGGTGGCTATGCGCATCCACGGAGTAACCCTGGATTTTATTGATGATGTACACAATCAAGGTTTTAAGGACATTAGCTTGAATAAACTAGTTGCCTTCAAAATTCACGGTGTAACCAAAACATTTATCAAAGAAATGCGAAGAGCGGCAGGTAGCAGACTTACGGCCAACAAGTTGGTAAGCTTCAAAATTCACGGTGTAACACCCAGCTATGTAAAAGCCTCACGAGATCAATTTGGTAATGACTTGTCTATGAGCAAAATCACTGGTTTCAAAATTCACGGGGTGACCAAAGAGTTTATGGGTGAAATGAAAAAGTTAGGTTACAATGACTTGTCGGCTTCTCAGCTTACCAGTTTCAAAATTCACGGTGTAACGCCCGAATTTATACGTGCTTTTCAAGATTTAGGCTACAAAAACCTGAGCGCTTCTCGTTTGACTAGCTTTAAGATTCATGGAGTAAGCACCAGCTTCGTCAGAGGATTAGACAAATTGGGCTACAAAAATGTAAAACCTTCTCGTTTGGTTTCTTGCAGAATCCACGGGGTTTCTCTGGACTTTGTACGTCGCATGAACAAAAAAGCCTCTAGGAAATTATCATTGAGCCGTTTGGTTTCTTATCGCATTCACGGCTTTGATCGCGATTTTGACGATGATTAAGCTTTAGTTCAAAAAATAATCATTCAAATTCATTCAAAAAAACCTCAGTGCAATGGCTGTACTGAGGTTTTTTTGTTAGCTACACAGAAAATTTTCTTTATCAAGCGTTGTCATTGCTTGATGATTTTCTCTATACGAATGACATTATTTTGAGGGTCTAACCATTGAAGTAGATAAATGCCTTTGGGCGATCCAGCAAGAACCTTGATCGTTTGCCCAGTTGCTAAGCTTTCTTTTTCAAACATAAGCCTACCTAACATATCTGTAATTCTAATTTTTGAGAACCCGTCTTTTTCTTCTAATAATTGTATGTTCAGCGCTTTGTCAAATGGATTAGGGAAGTATCTCAGTTTCGTATCAAGTGTCATTTTTTTGTTCGAGAAACGCGCATTATTTGTGCTTGCACAAATCACTTCAAACTCTTTGATAGAAGACCAAATGCCTGAATATCCAGCAGCCCCAGTAATGGTCAACCTTATGTATTGAGCAGTTTGAGTGGCAAAGGTACGGCTGATCACTGCCCCACCCGTAGTATTGGCCCTGGCATCGGTAAACGTAGTAAAACCAGTAGTAGCAGTACTTGTAGAACCTTCTACCAAAAACTGATAAGCCCGATCATTAAAAGGATGCAGCTTGACTTGATTCACTGAATGAACTGCTCCCAAATCGATGACTACCTGCTGAGGAAAATCATCTGCCGACCAGCGATTATTAAGGTTCCCATCAAGAATATTACTTACCGGGTTTCCGCTTTGTTGTTCACTAAAGCTCACAATGGTTGCAGTAAGGGCCAGGTTAGTACCAGTCGAGCAACTGTTACTTACTTGAGTAGTGGTAAAATTGGCCCCTACTCCATCGCTATAGTTTGTGCCTGAGCCATTGGCACATTTTGCTCTCACCTGCCATTCATATTCGGTATTGTCTGATAGTTCACTCAGGTTATAAGAAGTACTATTGATGGTTGAAGTAGTAACCCAGACGGCACTCCCTACCGCTCGGTATCTTACTTTATAGTGATCGGCATTTGCTACTGCATTCCACGAAACAGTGGCAGCAGTGGTGCCTATATTGCTCACTAATCTATTGCCAGGAACTGTCAGGGTGCAAGTAGTATTGATTGCTTGTCCACAAATGACTTCAAACTCTCTGATAGAAGCCCAAACACCCGAATACCCAACAGCTCCAGTAATGGTCAGCCTTACATAACGCACCGTTTGAGCGGTAAAAGTTCGGCTGATGATTGCCCCGCCCGCAGTATTCGCCCTGGCATCGGTCAATGTTGTAAAACCACCAGTAGCAGAACTTGTAGAGCCTTCTACCAAAAATTGATAAGCCCGATCATTAAAAGGATGCAGTTTGATTTGACTTACTGGATGAACCGCTCCCAAATCAATGACTACATTTTGAGGAAAGTTAGCCGCTGACCAACGATTATTGAGATTCCCATCAAGAATATTACTAGCAGGATTGCTGCTCTGTTGCCCACTAAAACTCACAATGGTAGCCGAACCAGCCAAATTGGTCCCCAGTGGACAAGATCCTGGCGTGTTGTTAGTCGTTGTAAAACTTTGGGTATTTGAATAATTAGAATTTTGATTGCTACATTCGGTTCTTATTTGCCACTCATAAGCAACATTTGCCGTAAGTCCAGATAGACTCAAAGAAGTACCTGTTTGATTACTTACCTCTGTCCAATTAGTCGTTCCACTGGTTCGATACCTTAAATCATATCGCACTGCTCCTGACACTACCGACCAAGAGAGCATCGCTGATGTATTGGTAATACTACTACTATTTAACCCTGAGGGGATGTTACATTCATTGGGTGGTGGAGTGCCCGAACAAGAAGAGGGACTACCAGTGGCGTTCAAAAAACAACATCCTACTTTAGCGCCCACGTTGCTATCTGCTATAGGACTATTGAGCACACTTCCACTGCCTCCTGATACCTCATGCGCACCTACATCCATATTACTATTCGGGCGGGTTTTTCTTTCTATGTCTGTATCTATAGTATTGTAAGTGCTGCCCCCGACATTGGCGGCTGGTCCCGTACTGCTTGGTTTAAATATCTCGCCACTGGCTGAAAAATTAGCATTGGCATTCGTAATTCCTGCATTAGAAATACCGATACTGGAGCCTCCAAACACGTTTCCACTATACGTAATACCTCCTCCAATGCTGGAAATATCGCCAGAAACCAATGTTCCATTTTCGCTATAAACAAGATTATTGGCCAACGTGCCTTGCGGAGCAGTTCTTCCACGTGAATCGTTGAAATGTATGGGGTCATCAGCATTGTAAATCGTATTAAAAGCCACCAGAATATTGTTTACATATTGATACCCATTGCTGGTGCCTCCCGAAGAAGTGTTGCCCCCAACAAGAGTAATGGCATTGTTCCAAATATCACCAGCGTTGTTAAGTCCCTGCATATAATTATTGACAATGACGTGATCACTGTCTGTAATCCGAATACCACCAGACTTTGCCTTATTTTCTCCCAGGAAATAATTACCTTCAATCCGGGCACCAGCTCCATGCCTTAGCACCAAAGACCCTCTACACTTTCGGAAGGTATTGTAACGATAAACATTGTTCCGGCTTTTATTAGAGATAATTTCATTTTCGCCATCTGTTTCTTTGAAATAATTACCTTCTACCAACACTGCGGCATCTACTGTCTGAAAAGAACTTACCCCAATGCGAATAACTTCGCTATCGCCCGCGTTGGTACGCCCATCTTTGCTTGGAAAGTTAAAGAAGTAGTTATTCTTAATCACATGGCCTGCACTTCCACTGCCTTGGTATCGTAACTCTACCAGTATACAAGCTCCAGTGCTTTTCTTATTCAGAAATGAGCAATTTTCAACGGTATTATTCGTACCATACATCACAATCCAGCGACTTTTATCATCCCCTGAGGTATTCAGATCATTAAAGGCACAATTTCTAATCGTACAATGATTGGCAAACTCAGAAGAAGAACCGCTTCGTCTAAATTCTACATGATCACTGGTACCTATTCCTCCATTCCAATAAAATCCGTCTACAATCACATAAGACCCTGCAATGTTCAATTGAGTATTACCCGTAAATACCACACTACCAGGGGTTTCAGCTTTGATAATAATAGGATTGGAAGGGGTTCCATTGCTCCCCACAATGTTCATACTCCAGTTACTGTAGGTGCCGTTGGCCACCACAATCTGATCGCCTGCCGAAGCATTACTTACTGCCGAATTAAATTGACTTTCGGTACTCACTACAGTTTGAGCGCTTACTTCCAGCACAAAAAAAGATAAAAAAAAGACTAATAAAGTCACGCCAAAAAATAGGCTCAAGTAGCCATTACTCACTACAGTTGTAAGACCATATGGTCTGTTAGTTTTAAAAATCATTTACTTGTTAGTTTAAGGGTTAATTAGAATTCGTCTTTGGGAACTAGTAAAGGGGTTATCCTAGCAGGTGTTTTATCCACGCATAGGATTAAGTAAACGGAGCATTGAAAGGCAAATCAAGTCAGGAGCTTGTGACAACTGGAAAAGAAGAAAGTGGGCTTTTGTAAAATTTACTGTTGGGTTTATTGGGGTAATTTCAGCGTTGGAATTTTTGGAAAACCTACAAAATCCAAACCCTTGATGTACAAACAAAATAGTGGCCATAGTCTACCATTAAGACCGCTACATTTGCTTCTTCAAAAGTCGCAATTTTTCTTACGATTTCACCTTCACAATGTCAATTGCAACATAAGAAGATTCCCTGGTACTTTATTGCTTTTAATTTTTGCAAACGTTGCCGGCAACGTTTGCAAAAAATTTTATTTGGCCTTTAAGCATAAATTAACCCTGTATTTTTTGCATTTAAATAAAAATCAATCCATTTATTTCATTGAAAAGTATTAACTCAAAACATTGGCACACTAAAAAAACCAGCGCTAAAAATCAGCCATACGCCAGAATTATTTCCCCTGAAACGAATGACATATTTGACTTCACAAATGGGTAACCTAATTTATTTTGTAGCCAAACAACTTTGCTTTAATATAGTTTGATTGTTCTATAGAGTACATTAAAAAACTATCATTATGAAAGCTTCAAAACAACAAAAAAACCGTGAAGAGCAACTCTTTGTCAGCGATGGAGTCTTACTTACCTTCCGTCAATTATTTCCCGATTTAGACTTGAGCAAAGTCACTTGGTCTTGGGAAGTACCTTATAAAATTTATGAAGCCGAATTTGAACACGACGGTAAGGAATATGAGGTAGAAATCGCCGTAACCGGGCAACACATTTTGACCGAAATAGAGATAGCATCTGACCAATTGCCCGAGGCAGTACGCAAGTCGATGCGTAAAACTTATCCCAACCAAAGTGTAGATGAGGTAGAACGGGTAGAATACAGCAATGGCTTGGTCTATTACGAAATAGAGCTAGAAAAAGGAGAAAAAACCAGGGAAGTATTTTATCGGGAAGATGGCTTGTTCATTGGTGAATCAGAACATTTTTAATTTTGGTTCGCAACAGCTGACAGCCGTTGGTCTTTAGTTTTTAACCTTTGGCCCTCAGCTACTAAAACAAATATTTTCATTTTTCTGAGGACAGCATAAAAGAAGATTGCTTTATAAGTTTGTACAACAAATAATAGCAATCTTCTTTTTTTGTTTTGTGGATTACGAATTATGGAAGAACAAACTCAAACTTGCTGATGTCCCGTTCTCCTTCTTTTGGAATCAATAAGTTTAGTAAAACCTGTGTCTACATTGATTTTGGTTGCGTTTGCTAAATGATTGTAGAATACACCCATGCCAGACATAGCTATTATTTCCATGACATCACTTTGAGAATAGCCACATGAGATCAGGTGATCAAAATCCTCCTGTG
>DMXI01000490.1 GCA_003483885.1 Microscillaceae bacterium | reverse complement strand
CATTGTACAACAACACATTTGACCACTTTTTTAATCGTGGAATCAACAAAGTAGTAGGAGCCGAGTCAGTAAAAACCAATCCTTCGGTAAATATCAGCGAAGATGCTGATGGTTTCCTGATTGAATTGGCCGCACCTGGCTTAAACAAGGAAGATTTGAAGGTAGACGTAGACAAAAATTTGTTGACCGTAAAAGCGGAAAAAGCTACCGAGGAAACCAAAAACGAAGACAACAAAAACAAAAGTAAGTATACACGCAAGGAGTTCAATTTTACTTCTTTCAAGAGAAGTTTTACATTACCCGAAAGTGTAGCCAAAGACCAAGTGTCTGCCAGTTACGAAAATGGCATTTTAAAAGTAAGCGTACCCAAAAAAGAAGAGGCCAAGCCTCAACCAGCCCGCGAAATTACGGTTGGATAAGTCATCAGTAGGTAGTTTGTAGTTAGGAGCAATTATTTAGTAACTAATAAAAACTTCTAACTACCGAATTGGTAAATCTTTGATTATAAACATATTACGTTTTAAAGAAAATCAGTTTTAGATGGGTAGTAGATGATGGGATAGTCAAGAGTCAAAGGCCAAAAGTTAAAGGCTAATGACTATCAGACGCTACGAACTATCAACTAAACACTACCTACATAATGATAGGGAATATAGAAGATTAGTATGGTTTTAAGGGCAACCCCAGTCTCATTAGAGGCTGGGGTTTGTTTTTTGCTATTTTTTCAGTTTTTTGTAGCATATATCGTCAATACCTGATAACCAAATCTAACTTTCAAAGTATGAAACTCACTCAAAAAATTGCGCTCTCCTTATTGATCTTATCTCTACCTATGATGGCTCAAGCCCAAAAACCTATAAAATATGCGGTGGCTATTTCGGCCAATGCTGAATGGCGTGCACTTATGAAAATATGGCCTAATGAAAAATGGCAGGGAGGCACTCCTTATGGTCAATATTTTTTAAAAAAAATGACAGGCCCTTCAGGCAAAAGTTATGAGGTATTATTTTTTCACGAAGGCTGGGGTAAAGTAGATGCCGCAGGAGCTACCCAGTACTTGATTAGCCGTTGGCAACCGCGATATTTATTTAATCTGGGCACCTGTGGGGGATTTGAAGGTAAAATCAAAAAATTTGAGGTCGTGCTCGCCCAAAAGACCGTCATTTATGATATTGTGGAAAAAATGGGTGACTCTAAAGAGGCCATTGATTATTATAGCAAAGACCTGAATATTAAATGGTTAGGTAATAAATATCCTACTCAAGTAATTCCTACGACTTTGGTATCTGCCGACAAGGATTTGTTTCCCCAAGAAATTAAAAAGCTTGCGGCCACTTATTCGGCCATTGCTGGCGATTGGGAAACGGGAGCCATTGCCCATGTAGCAGCCAAAAATAAGGTAAAAACCATCATCTTGCGAGGAGTCACTGATGTGGTAAATACCAAAGGAGGCGAAGCGTACGGTAACTTTGCCCTCTTTGAAAAAAACACGAAAAAAGTGATGAAAATTTTGTTTGATATGTTACCAAAGTGGCTGGAGCATATTGAGAAGTTGGAGTAATTTTAAGATTTTGGTCGCTCAATTAGTTCCACTTTTCGACCTTCTGGATCTAATACCACGGCTCGATAACCCCAATCAGACATTTTAGCAGCTTGGTGGATCGTGCCGCCTATTTTGGTGATTTCATCTAAAATCGTTGCTAAGTTATCTACATCAAAACCTAAGCGGATATTTTGGGTAACTTTTTCAGCGGAAGCTGCAGGATAAATCTCAAAAATAGTATTCCCCGATAATTGAGCCGCATAATGCAAAGGTCCTTTGCCATGTTGTTCTGGTTGAAGGTTTACACCCAATAAATTATAAAACTTGACAAGGTTTGTAGGCTCTTGCGACCAAATCACTAATAAATTCAGCATCTTTTGGGAATCGTTTGAATAAATTCTCATCAATATAGACTACCAATACAAGTCTGCAAAATCGAAATAAAAACTTTAAACATATTCCAAGTTGAGCCAAAAAGAATGGGTTTTTCGTTCTATATTTGAAGTCCTGAATGTGTGGGTTTGCAATTTAAGTAGACAATGCTAAAAAGATTAGATAAATATATTCTCCGAAAGTTTTTGGTAACTTTCTTCTTTGTAGTCATCATTTTGATGTCCATTTTGGTAATCATCGATATTACCGAAAAAATTGAGGATTTCAACAAAATGGATCAGACTACCTGGCAAATTTTCACCAAGTACTACCTCAATTTTATTCCATATTGGGCCAATTCGCTGAGTCCTATTCTAATCTTTATTGCTACGGTATTTGTGACAGCTCGCCTGGCTACACATACTGAAATTATCGCCATTTTGAGTAGCGGTGTAAGTTTCCGACGTATTTTAGTACCTTACCTTATTGGTTCGTCTTTTATAGCGCTTCTTACCTTTTATATGATTGGCTGGGTGATTCCTAAAGCCAATAAAGTCCGGCTTAAGTTTGAAAATACCCATATCAAGGATAAATTTTATTTTACCGACCGAAACGTCCACCTCAAGATTGCTCCCAATACTTTTGCCTATATAGAAAGCTACGACAACACCAGTCATGTAGGATATAAATTTACCTTGGAAAACATCCAAGGGTATGAGTATGACCAAAACGGAAAGATTAAGAAAAAACTGAATAGTAAGCTGGAGTCTAACCGAATTATTTGGGATAAAGATCGTGGTAAATGGGTGATTGAGAATTATAAACTGATGCAATTCCGCAAAGATTCGCTCCGTTTTGACATCAAATATGGTAATAACATGGATACTTTGATTAACCTCAAGCCAGAGGATTTTGAAAGTAAATACATGTACAACGAACAACTCACTTTTCCTGAACTGAACGCCTACATTGCAGAATTACAAAAACGAGGGGTGGGCAAAATAGAGCAATATCTGGTAGACCGTTACGAACGATTTGCTTACCCATTTGCAGTGATCATTCTGACCATTATTGGGGTGATTATGTCTAGCCGGAAAACCAGAGAAGGTGCTGGCCTACAAATAGCATTAGGGTTTGCGCTGGCCTTTATCTATGTATTGCTCATTATGGTGAGTCGAAGCATCGGTAAAAATGGAGAAATGCCTCCTTTGCTGGCAGCCTGGCTCCCCAATACCGTATTTAGCATCATTGGTTTCTTTTTGTACAAACGAGTGCCTAAGTAAAACATTCAAATCATCACTTGTAGGTGGTGCTTCATACCAAACAAGGAGCTGAGCGAGTAAGCGCTACATACCAGAGAATTGATCTCGATAGAGTGATACCTTGCCTAACTTCTTCTTTAAAATTTCTAATGGGTCGTTTACATGGGGAGAAAACTTGATGCGGTTGGTTCCTTCTTCTTCAGCCAGATTTGCGGCCATCTGAAGCGTTACTTTTATTTCATGTTCAGTCAAAGCATAGAATTTACCCAAGTTTTTGGGCAACTCTTGTCTGGCATATACAAACCCTTGCGGCAAAAACCTTAGCCAACCATTCATGGATAACTCCATACTTAAAATTACCCGGTCACCGTCTAGCTCGTATTGTGGAGGAGCCGGTGGTGGAACGTACTGGTTATCGGCATTATACGCTCCTTGACCAGGTGACACAGGTTGTTTGTTTGCTATGGGTTGTGGGGTTGGAGGCTTTGGCACTTGTTTCGGTTTACTGGGCTGGGCAGGTTCTTCAAAAGCCTTGGCCGCCTCCTCTTCTAATTGGGCTTTTCTGGCAACCTTTTGCTTCTCGTCTTCGGTTTGTCGTGGTAGTTTTTCGTCTTTTGGAGTAGCGACTAGCTCTTTTGCACTTTTCTCTACCATTTCCTCTTCTTTAGACGGAAGTGCACCACCCAACAAGTAATGCAAATAAGCTGGATTTAGAAAAACTTGATGGTTAATCCAATCTTGTACTGCTTGGCCACTTTGTGGTGTCACTCCCAAAGGATGTACCTCGACAATGCCTTCTGCAAACAAAGGATGATTGGAATGGAAGTGTAGCAAAGCTTGCTGATAGCCAATTTTATGATTGCCATGCAACAAAAAAAGCAGGGTTTTGAGCGTAGGGATAAAGGTGCGGGTTTCTTGATGAAGATACCCACCAGCAAGGCGTTTTACCCAAGTGGTAGCATTCCTATTGGCTGACTCACCACCTTCAATGCTAGCTTGCGGGGATAATATATCTTTTAAGTCATACAAGGACTCATCGTCCAGGGCACGTGCCAATGCCAGCAACAACAACACCCGATCGTTTTTGCCTAGTTTCAAACGGTTCACTACCATTTCGTAGTGTGTATTCCCTCCTAGTTCGGGAATCATTATAAAAGGAGTTTCCTCAAAAAGAACTTTACTGGTGGGGTCTTCGATACGGTTGCTCACTACTTGCCGCAACCAAGTCAGTTCCTCTTCTAAAATGTGGTGGTTTTGTTGCTGTTCTGAAATCATAAGTGCACAAAAATAGACATCCTAATTATCATTCGCAAGGCAAGCAAATTTCACCTTTTGCCTCCTAGTCCAAAGGTGAATACCTACCAGCTTTATTACCTTAGTGTGATGATTGCTAGAAAGTTGGCCTCTGGCGAAAAAGTATTGAAAAAAATTGTATTTTCCCCTTATGATAGGTAATCAAAACACAATCACTCATTTATTTGACTTTGCCACAAGCAACAGTCTTGAAATTGAAGAGTCCAATTTTTCAGCTACCTTACATTATTGGCAAAGTGAACCACTTTCTTTTAATCCGCTCATTGCTACAACCTACACTGGATTTGTATTGAATGGCAATGCAACGATCAGAACATCTCGAAGCAACTTTACCCTTGAGGCTGGCATGTATTTTTCCCTGGCCGAAGCCTTTGAACTTAGCACTGATGGTACAGGCTTTTTAGTAGCCCAGAACGAGGTTAAAAATTTGTTCCAAATAGGTGGGCCAATAGAAGAAAAAGGGCGTTTGCAATATATTGATGGTTGTACCGATACCTTGTTGATTTCGCCAGTTATTTTAGGAAATCCTTGTTTAAATTTATTACACATTCCTCCACAGGTTTTTCAGTCACAGCATACCCACCCATCTTTTCGAGTCGGCATCATTGTGAGTGGTAAAGGTGCATGCATTACTCCTGAAGAAACCTTCGAGCTACACCCCGGCCAAGTGTTTTATATCCCCAAAGATAGCATACACAGTTTCAAAACGACCGATCAGGCATTAAGGGTGATTGCTTATCATCCTGACTCTGACTTCGGCCCTACGCACGAAGATCACCCCATGATTAACCGAACCATTTTATCCTAAATATTATGAAATGTCCTAACTGTAGTCATAATCAAAAATATAGTCTTGGAATGACCTGCGATGAGTGTGGTTACCGATTCATTCTAAGCCCCAAGTTGTACAAGGTAGGCGATAGACGTATGCAAAAAATCATAGAAGGCATGGATGACAAACATTTTACTATTCATCAATTGTACGCCCACTACGTGAATAAATACACAAAACGCAGCAAGCGAAGTCGATCTACCAGTCTTCCAATCCTAGGGGTAGTTTACCTTGCAAGTCTTTTGTTTTCAGCAGGTAATACTGAAGCCATGATCATCGCCACGGTTCTCTTTGGAATAATATCGGTTTTGGTATTTCTTGGGGGTAAGCCACTGGCCACTTTTCAGGAAGTTAAAGACGCACTCAGCAAATGGAACCAAGCCAAGAAAATTCCCACTCTTATACAAGGAAAACCGAGCTTTCATAGATCTACCTCACAATACCAGGAAACCGATTTATTTAATTATGGAGTAGAGGCAATTATTGTGGTTGATCGTAATATCTATGTAGATTTATTAGTCAAAAATAAGTTTCATACCCAATACAAGGCGCTGATTGTGTCGGCTAAGCTTTACCCCCAATATTTAGAAAAGCAGTTGCGAAATTTAATTTCCGAAACAAGCGGTTTGCCTATACTTTTTCTACATGACGCTAATTCTAAAGGTGTACAAACCAAGGAAATCTTTATAAAATCTGTTGGGCTCTCCCTTGACAATCACCATTGCATAGACTTGGGGTTATTTCCCGAGCATTTCCAAAAATTAACTCCCTTGAAAAACCTCCGCAACCAAATCCCTGAACGTGAATGGAGATTAGATTGTCTACAGATCAAACACATTGAAGCTATTTTTAACCGTTACATCACCGAGCGGGCAGAAAAATTAGCTCAAGACCCTGATGGAACCACTGAAGAGGGGCTACAATTGTTTGACAATGCCATTTTGGCGGCGGACTTAATCGCAGATGACTTTGGGTAATTAGAAAACAACATAACTTGACTAACCATGGCAATCTTATTTGGCTATACTTCTTATCCAGCAGAAGCACTTTCTACTGTATTTCATCAGGTAAAACACCGAGGAGGACAACACTTCCAAAGTAATTTTATGCCTTCTCTGGATTTACAAATGGGCTTTAGCATTGGGCCACAAGAAGTTGTCCATCAGCATAGTTCGGGGATTTATCAACAAGGGTCTCAAAGTATTGTAGTGACAGGCAATGTAACCGATCGCAACCATCAGCGATTGTCTCCTGAGCAAATTCTACAGTGTTATAAAGACCAAGGCATTGCTTGTTTGCAAAACCTCATGGGTGCTTATATTCTGGTTATTTGTGATGGCGCTCAGGTATATATTGTGCGGGATGATACGGGATTGCGTACGGTTTATTATAGTGTGCAAAACAACCGTCTTATGTTTTGTAACGAAGCCAAAGGAATTTATGCCCTACCCTTTTTTAACAAGGTAATGAACAAAAAGGCCATTGCTACTTACTTTACGTACAGCTTTTTACCATTACAAACCACTATGATGCAAGATGTATATGAGTTACCTGCGGGTAGTTATCTACATTACACCTCTCCTCAAGACACTAAGGTGGTTCGTTTTTTTAAAGGAGAACACATCTCCAAATCACCCGAGCACGCCGTAGAACACTGGAGTCATACCATTCGTACCCAGGTAAGACAAGAAATCAAAGAGCATTTATTTACAGATCAGGAAGCAGGCGTGTTTTTATCAGGAGGCTTAGATTCCAGCATTATTGCTTCGCAAGTAGCTGCACTGTCTGATAAACCCATTCATACTTTTTCTATTCACTTTGGTAGCAAGTACAGAAATGAGCTTTATTATGCCGATTTGATCGCCAAAAGGTATCAGACTTATCACCATGAGGTGGAGATTAAGCCCAAGAATTTTTTACCTACCCTCAGAGAATCTATTTGGCACTTGGACGACCCTATTGGTGACCCTATCACCATTCCTAACATGGAGTTGGCACGTTTTGCCAGCGAGATTACTCCAGTTATATTCAATGGTGAAGGAGGTGATCCTTGCTTTGGTGGACCCAAAAACATTCCTATGTTATTGGAACATTGGTATGATGGAGTAAATCAAGAAAAGAACTTCCGTGAAAAGTCTTATTTGGCTTCTTATCGTAGAGGATACGCTTATTTGGATCAAATACTGGCTCCTGAGCTTTTAAAAGCATTAGATAAGCAGTCTATGGAAACCATATTAACTCCTTTTTTTGAACAACCTACTCAAAACTTTTTGGACAAATTGATGAGCATTAATATGCGTTTGAAGGGGGCGCACCTGATTTTACCCAAAGTGGAACGAATGCTGGGTGCGGTAGGTGTTACACCAATTTCGCCTCTGTTTACGGCTGAAGTTGTACAGTCCAGTTTGGCTATGCCATCTACTTTAAAGTTGTATCAAGGCATAGAAAAATACATTTTAAAGCAAGCTTTTCAGGAAGATATTCCTCCACAAATTATCAAACGGCCTAAAAGTGGTATGCGGGTACCCTTGCACTATTGGTTTAGAGGGGAAATGAAAAAGTATGCCAAGAAAATCTTGTCTCCCAAAAATGTAAAGGCGGCGGGTTTGTTTAACCCAAAGGCTGTAAAGCTGATTCTCAAATATGACAAAAGTACGGGTATTCGCAGGCATGGCTTACTATTATGGATGATGATTACCTTAGAAATTTGGCGACGTATTTTTATCGAGAATGAATCGTTATAAATTTATCTCATCAAATACGGCTAAACCCTAAACCCATATATATTACTAGACATTTTTCGTTTGTGGAGACACAAACGAAGGCAATGAAGGTTAAACCCTAAACCTTAACCCAGCTACCAACATATCGTCAATTTGTTGCTCTTCGCCATCTTGCATCCATTTTTCTATGGTCTGTTTCAGGATTTCTTCCTGAGCTTTCATTGGTTTTTGGTGGATGTCAAACAATAGCTCTCGCAGTCGTTTTTTCATAAACTTTCGGTTCTTCTTACCCCCAAACTGATCCTGATAACCATCGGTAAACAAGTAAAGTACGGTATCGTTTACCAACGGAAACGTGTGTTGCTCAAAGCTGACATTTTCCTGCAATCCACCCATGGATAGGGAGTTACCTTGAATCATTTGCAGTTCGTTGTTTTGAATAATGACCAAGGGATTATTCGCTCCCGCAAAAGCAATTTCCTGCTGCACCAAATCCACCACACACAAGGCCAGATCCATCCCATCTTTTAGGTTGTTGAGGCGCTGGTGAAGAATTTGAGAAATATGCTCGTACAGGTTATGTAGTATTTGGCTGGGGTGCATTACTTTTTGCTGGTTAATGATGCTGTTGAGGCATTCCATCCCCAGCATACTCATAAAAGCTCCTGGTACCCCATGCCCAGTACAATCTACCACCGCAAACACGATCTTTTCTACCTTTCCGGTTTGTTCGTTGGTTTGTTGTGAAAACCAGTAAAAATCTCCGCTGACAATGTCTAGTGGTTTATAAAAAATAAAATATTCTGGAATGGCTGCAGCAATATCTTCCTGCAGTGGAAGTAGTGCTTGTTGAATGTTGCTGGCATAATGAATACTATCGGTAATGTCTTGGTTTTTAACACTAAGCAAGTGATTGATAGAGTCCAATTCATCGACAAATTGATTCAGCATTGTATTACTTTGCTGCAATTCGGTAGTGCGTACCTCTACAATTTGCTCGAGGTTTTTATTGGTATAGTTCAGCTCGTCGGATAGTTCTTCTGATTTAGTAAATGCCTTAGAAAATCGGAAAGAAAGCACCAATGCCTGGGTAAAAATAAATACAAACAACCCCGTAGCAAATTGGTGATCGGTATTGATGAACCCTCTCGTATGTAGAATATCGTTGACCACCGCAGCAAAAAGTACGAAGAAACCAATCAATAATAGCCTGGCCCCTTCCTTTTTAAACACTGCTGCCTTAATTAATACACCAATGGCATATCCTCCTCCCAACAAAATGATTACTTGAGAAAGTAATAGTGTTTTTGAGAAGATAATTGGAGGGAAAAAGGCTACAATCACTGATAAAAGCAAGAGGATAATTTGAATGCCCCAAACTATTTTCTTTGAAAAATGCTGAGGAAAAATAGAATATAAAAACCAAATAAAGGCCAGTAAGGGTAAGCTTAAAGAAAAGTATTCCAGGCGAATAATGGTGAACCAATCTAAATGGATAAAAACATCAATAATGTATTCGTTGGTAACCATAAGCCGCAATGCAGCTAGCAGGCAAATAAAACTGAAATACAATGCTGAAGTACTTTTGCGGCGAATCCAAAACAAGCCTAAGTGATACAAAGCCATGATGAATATGCTTCCTAATAAGAAGAAATCGGTCACTACCGCTTGTTCTCTTTGCTTTCGGATTTGTTCTTCCAGACCTAGGTTAATAGATTGCCATATTCCACCAAAATTATAATGATAGTTGGCTACCTGAAAAATGATATCAATGGTTTCCTTATCGTTTGTGAAGTCAACGGTTTGTGGGCGGTATACTGGCTTGTTGTCTCGCTTTGACGTGCCTACTTGCCCAGCTTTGCCGACAAGTTTTTGATCAACATATAAGCGAAAAGCGGTGCCGATTTTGGGTAATCTTAACGCCAATTTTAGTTTTTTTCGTGGGAGTTTAAGCCTTAAACGATAGGTACCATGCCCCACAGGTGGAGGCATAGTGATGCCTTTACTCGTAGATTTGTTCCAAACTTTGGGTAAATAAATTGCAGGGAAAGTATCAACCGAATGATTTAAAAAATGGGTACCATCATACAGTTTTTGCCAGTGAAATTCCCAAGTACCATCTAGTGAAACAACGCCTGACTTTTCAAAATCGTACTTGGTCAAGTCTATGCTCCCGTTTTTTACGGTGGGAGTATTTGTTGGCTGACTGCATTGAGCAAAAAATAGCAGGATTAAAGCACATACCGCACATGTTCGTAAGCTTATTCGCATCGGGTCAATCGTAGTTCCGTTCTCAGTTAGATGTTTTGTAGCATTAAAAACCTGGTAATCAAAGAACAACCTTTAATGAGAAGATGGTAATACCCGCACAATAAATATTCCAATTGAGCGATTTCATTATAAACCTCTTTGACTAGCAAAGACTTATCTTTCCGAAAAACGGTTTATGCTTTGCTTGTTTTCTTAGGAGTATAGAATACTTCGCAGCTAGGATGACGCTTTTTAAACCGACGTACCGCTTTATCGGTTAGGCGAGCATCTTCACAATATAGGATTTCCAGTCGCTTGAGCTTTTTGAGAGGACGCAGTGATTTTACATAGGTAGAATTACAATTAAGTTCCTGTAATTGAAGCATTCCACTCAAATAGTCCAGCTTATCGACATCGGTCATGCTACAATGCAATACTCGCATATTTTTCAAACGACGCAAAGGTTTAAGCGTACTTATATGCGTATTATAACAAGAAAGCTTAATTAGAGAAGTAGTATTTTGTAGCGGTTCGAGGCTCAAAATATTGGTCGAGCTACAATCTAATACTTGTAAATATTTCAGATTCTTAAGTGGGTTTAGTGTAGCGAGTTGGGCATTACTACAATCCAGCTCTTGCAGGTAAATAATTTGCTTTAGCTGTTCTTCGTTAGGGTTTCCAGTAAAGCCTACGTTTTGTCGAAAAACCTCCTGCCATTCTGGAATCAGATTGTTCCACCAGTTTTGTGAAGAATTAAAAATCCCTTTCCATTCACTGGTAATCTTATTGAGGTCTACGCCAAAGTTGTTGAGTTCGGTGTTGATGTTGTTCCAAAAATTCTTCAGATCGTCTTGAAAGTTGTTTCTATGCGCCATGATTTAGATCAATTGAGGGTTATATGGTTTATTAGTGTGCTTTAGGCAATTACAAATTACACTCCAGTGCCTTTTTCTTAGTAGAATTGACTGAACTTCTGCCAAAATAACGTAGTATATCTGCCCAAAACGGGAATGATATGACTTAATTTCTGGTTATTACTCAAAAAAATCAGTAGTTTTTCTTAATTTTGCTGTTGCTGTGTTACTAACCATTATTTGAGAAATTGATACGATTACACATTTACATACTTATTTTTTTAACTACCTGGCTTATTGGGCAAGATGCTTTAGCCCAAGCTCAAGTACCTGTAAAGCCATCCCAGCAAGGGCTTCGAGTTACTTCTCAGGTGCCCACACGAGCCGCAACCAATGTTAATATTACTTCTCAAATCGTTCTTGAATTTGACCAAACCATTCAAATTGGTAGTGGTAATTTAGTGATACAAAAGAAACAAGACCAAGCTCCAGTACAAATCATAGAGGCCCACAGTAGCCAAGTACAAACCCGAGGTAACCGTCTCATTGTCAACCTAGTAGTACCCTTAGCTTATAGTACTGCTTATACGATCCAACTCGACAAGGGTTTTGTAAAAGATTTAACAGGACATAATTTTACAGGTATTAGCCCACAAAAACCCTGGTACTTCACTACGCAAAAATTTACCAAAAAGAAACAACTCAAGGTTTTCCCCAATCCTGCCATTGATCACTTTAATGTGCAGCTTACTGGAGTTTCTATCAAAGTGGCCCGTATAGAATTGTACAACTTGCAAGGTGAACTACTCAAGGCTCAACTACTAAAACCCATCAAAAGTAGTGATTTGGAAAAAAAGGTTTGGATCAATGACCTGCCTCAGGGTACCTATCTCTTAAAGGTAATTACCCCCAACTACATTATGGAAAAACAGCTATATAAGCAATAATACTCATTTTTCTAGAGTCTGACGCGTCCTAATTTTACTTTTCGTATTTGTTGTAAAACAATGTTTTTCGAACATTAAAACCACACAATCATGAAAAGTATCATTCTATACATTATCGCTTTTGTTTGCATATCCAGTTTTGCTTTTGCCCAGGAAAGTCCTCCCAACACTCAACGAAAAAACACATTTGCTCAATTCAAAGTCGGTGGAGGAGTCTATTTTTTAAGAAATGCTCCCATCACTGATTTTTACCAAACCAATGCCTTTTTCATCCCTAATATTGGGATCGAAATCATAGGAAAAAACATAGGTGTTTATGCAGATGTTGCCTCCACTTTTACCATTAATACCAACACCGATTCTTTAAATGTTTTCAATAACAGTTTTAACTTTAGGCAAACACATATCAATGCTGGTTTACTCAGCAGAGCCAAGCTACACTCCAATATATTTTTTAGAGGAAAGCTGGGGCTAAGCTATGTGGCTACCAGAGAAACCTTCTTTGATATTTCTAATCAGGCGCTGGCACCTACTATTGGGGCTGGTTTTGAGTTTCAGGTATCGCCCACTGGTATTTACTTTGTAGAAATGAACTACCTCTACCAAAGAACCAAAGAAAGCGGCACTTTAGGAGGGTTTAATTTGATGATGGGCTTTAAGTTTGGGAGAGTTGAATAAACGCTTGTTATATAAAAACAAACAACTTACCTGATGAAATTTCTGTCATCAGGTTTTTTAATATATAAAACCCACCTTTAGTAATTATTTACTAAAGTATTTTAATAATTAGTCAACGTTTACTATATTTGAATCGTGAAAGAAAAAATTGTACAAACCTCAGTTGCTCTATTCAATGAAAAAGGAATTTCAAACGTCTCAATGAAGCAAGTAGCTGATCAACTAGGTATCAGTGCCGGCAACCTAAGTTATCATTACAAAACCAAAGAGGTGTTACTTTTACATATTTATCGTCAAATGAGTAGCGAAGCATTGGAGTACATCTTACCCGATACATACATTACTTTGCATCATTTTGAAGAAATCATTCAAAAATTTCGTGAGCACCAAAAGAAGTATTCATTTTTCTTTCAAGATGTTGTAGACATCATCCGCTCCTACCCTGAGATTAGCACCTTGTATCACGAGGCCACGCTCAAACGATTTGGTCAAGCCAAGGCTTTAATTTCTTACTATGTAAAGACCGAACGCTTGAAGCCAGAAACCGAAGGGGCAAGTTACGATCAATTGATACACGTAATATGGATGGTGACCACGTTTTGGGCATCTCAGGAGCAAATTGCTCAAATCCCTGGTTATAACGCCAATAAATGCCAACCAGTGGAGCTATTGTGGAACATCATTGTTCCATTTATGACTGAAAAAGGCAAGGAAGAATATCGACAAATCCGAAAATATGTCAAGCTTCCCAAGCCTTAACTCATTTATCCTCCAAAAAAATTGAATAAGACTAATTATGAGAAAGGTAGACCAATTATTTAGCGAATACGGCGAAAGCCATCAAACCCGTTTCAATAAAATTATCCACTACGTATGCGTACCTGCTATTGTGTTTAGCATCGTGGGTTTATTGGCCTCCATCCCTACTGGAGGTTTGTTCAAAGGCATGTTACCTAACGCTATGCTCGGCTACGCCAATTTTGGCACGCTCTTGATCATTTTGAGTATGCTATTTTACCTACGCTTATCATTGCCTTTGGCCATTGGGTTATTTTTCTTTTCAGCATTTGTGTTGTGGGGCAATTATCAAATTGCGGCTTCGGGTGCTCCCCTTTGGTTGGTTTCTATAGCTATTTTTGTGGTGGCTTGGGTATTTCAGTTTATTGGTCACAATCACGAAGGTAAAAAGCCTTCTTTCCTGAAAGATGTACAGTTTTTAATGGTAGGCCCCGCCTGGATTATGGGTTTCATTTATCGCAAATGGGGTATTAAGTATTAATCCATACTACTAGACATTTTTCGTTTGTGGAGACACAAACGAAGGCAACCGTATTAATAACAGAAGTTATAAAGTAATTGATAGTTGATAGCCTTTATCTGACCGCGATTTCGTTACTATGTTAGTTTTTAGAATCATCAACAAAATTGGCCACAAAGCATAGGCTATCAACTATCTTTATTTTCACATTTCTTCAATAATGGACTCCCCTTTGGACTGATCGCCACTGGTCCATTGCCATTTTTCGTGTAATCTCACTTTACCATTGGGCAATACCTCAGGAGTAGACACACAAAGTCCAGTTTTAAATTCTAAGGCAGTGTTCAAATGCTGATACCGCATCTCTATCACTCCTTGTTCATCTACTTTACCTATTAGATTGCCCTTTAAGATTTGTCCACCGCTATAAGTAGACGTTAAAATCTCTCCTTCTTGCTCATAATGAAACAGGGTTTCAGCACCTACTTCTCCATTGTCAGTATTGTTGACTGAGCGAAATTTTTTACCATGATAATTAATCATTCACAACAATGTTTTTGGCCCGCATTGCATCAAACATTTTCCGGTATGGCTGATACTCTGGTTGGCCTTTTTTGATATTATTACTATTGATAAAGAGGAGTTTAAGCTTGGGAAACTTGCTCAAACGGATGTCGAATTCCTCTAATTGATTAAAAGCTAAATTTAAGTCTACCATCTTTTGTAGGCCATAAACTTCGTCGGGTATGGCCATAAAACGGTTATTGTTTAGATGCAGCACTTTGATGTTATCTAGTTTTGCGATGGTTTTGGGCAAATCGTATAGTTTATTGTGATGCAAGTACATTTTTTGGAGCGAACGCATATCTCCAATACTAGCCGGGAGATTGCTCAACTCATTGTAAGATAGGTATAAATCCTGTAATTGGGTTAATTGGCCAATTTTGGGAGAGACTTCATTGATCTTGTTATAG
The DNA here is from genome assembly GCA_003483885.1 of Microscillaceae bacterium. Taxonomy (GTDB): domain Bacteria; phylum Bacteroidota; class Bacteroidia; order Cytophagales; family Microscillaceae; genus Microscilla. Next base: position 5,295 of record DMXI01000490.1, on the reverse strand, counting down.
GCCAAATCCAGCTCTACCAAGTCGCGCATATCAAAAATAAATCCTGGAATTTTTTCAATAGAATTGTCGTATAATATCAAATGCTTGAGCTGGGTAAGCTTCTGAATGGCTGGACTTACCTGCTTCAATTGATTACCAGCAAGATTTAGCTTGGTTAACTTCTCTAGTTGTTGGATTTCACTTGGAATTTGGGTCAATTGGTTTCTACCCAAAAACAGTTTATCCAGTTTGGCTAGCTTACGAAAGCGCAAGTGATCAATGGTGTTGATTTTATTGTAATTGAACGAAAGTGAGACAAGCTTTTTCAAGCGGGTCAGCTTATTGGGGATTTTTTCAATGTTGTTTTTGTCCAAAATAATTGTTTCCAGATTTACCAGACAATGGAGCGTATTGGGTACTTGTTTTAAGAAACAATCTTTCATCCTAATTTTTTTGATGTAGCGACATTTCTCAAATTTGACTTTGGTAGGGATAGGAGAAGGCATAGACGCAATAAATGCCTCGCGAGCCCCACGAAATGTAGCGCGCAATGAGTCCAGTTTATCACGCTGTTGTTGGGCATTAAGGTCAAAAAATGTCTTTTCCTGCACCAATTTATCTACTGCCGCGCCCGTTTTCTTGCGAAACTCCATAGTTTTGGCAAACACTTCTTTACGGTAGGCTTCGGTGCCGTTTTCTGATAAATTGATCTCTGTGAGTTTTTTTAAACGATTGAGCTTGCGGGGAATCACCTGAATGGTATTCCCAGAGAGGTCTAATTTCTTTAAGTTTTTGAAACGGTATACCCAATCAGGAATTTTGGTCAGTTGCCGATATTTCAATGATAGAAAAATCACTTCCTCGGGTTTATCGGTATTTTTGGCTTCTTCTATTTTCCAAATTTTTGGCACTTTTGGAACTTGCCCAAGAGCAACAGTAGAAAGTAAGCAAAGTAATAAAGCAACGATATTTTTCATTGTGTAGACTCCTTAAAACTAACTTAATTGATAGTTCCAAAACTATTCTTTTAGTTTAAATAAATCAAGGGGTTTGAATGAAAAATGTAAAGTAAAAAGTTTTTATTTCATTGTTTCGCCTTCGGCTTATTGTTCTATTGCTAGTTCATTCGTATTCGCTCAGGACAAGTGTTCCACCTTCGGCTTATTGTTCCGCAATGCATCGCGAAATCATCAAACATTAAAAATTAACCATTATTATGCAATGCATCACGAAACAATTTAGCAATGAAACAATAAGCTGAAGGCGTAACAATGGCAATCTCTTATATTTGCAAAATGCTGTCTTGAGCGCAACCGAAAGAGCCAACAGTCAATCACCACATCAATGATCCATAGTTTTGCGACGCATTGCGAATAATTCATAATTCATCAATTCATAACTTATAATTAGCCGAAGGCGGAATAATAAAACAATAAAAAAATTAACCATTAAACATCAATAATCAATCAAGCCTTCTTCAATTCAATAACCGTAATTTCTGGCCAAATGCCTACCCTGCCTGGAAAACCAATATAACCAAACCCTCGGTTGACATATAGGTATTGTTCGGCTTTTTGATATAATCCTGCCCAGCGTGGATAACGATACTTGACTGGGCTCCATTTAAATCCAGGAATTTCTACTCCCATTTGCATCCCGTGGGTATGTCCACTCAGGGTGAGGTGCACTTTTTGAGGAAAATCCAGTACTTGCAAATCCCAATGGCTAGGATCGTGAGACATTAGAATAGAGAAATCGTCAGGATTACTTTCAGCAAAAGCTTTGCGGAGATCGCCTTTTTGTGGAAATGGCTTTTTGCCCCAGTTCTCTACCCCTACCAGCTTAATGGTGTCTTTGCCTTTTTGCAAAGCTACTTGAGTATTGTTCAACAACTGAAATCCCATTTGTTGGTGGTGTCCTTTCAGTTTTTCCAGGTTTTGATCTTTAGCCGCGGCCGATTCCCACGCCACGTATTCGCCATAATCGTGGTTACCCAAAACAGCAAACTTACCTTGAGGGGCTTTTAAACCCGCAAACAGAGAGATGTAAGGTTCGACTTCTTCTGCCAGGTTATTGATCATATCGCCAGTAAACAAAATGAGGTCAGGGTTTTGTTGCTGAATCTTATCAATCCCGCTTTTTACCGCATTGTAATTATCAAAACTGCCCGAATGCACATCTGAGATTTGCGCAATTTTGTAACCATCAAAAGCCGCTGGCAAATCGGAAAATTTGAGCGTAAGCCGATGAACTCTATAGTCATAACGTCCCCTGAATACACCATACAAATACGCGGAGAATGGCACAGCCGCCGCAAATATGCCCAATTGTTTCAGTACTTTACGCCGTTGTGGCGATGAGAGCGGGTCTTCCGAAAATCTAGAGATTATAAAACTCACCAAGCTTTCCAGATCGATGACTAAAAGTAATAGCACAAAAAATAACTTGGTGAAAAAGAAAGTAACATTTAACCCAATGACCAGATTGGGCCACCAAGTGGCCTGACTGTAGCCGTTCGAGAAATTGGTAAATAGGGTGATGATTCCTACGATAAAAATTACCAGAGAAAAGTAATATAATCCAAGAAGTATTTTTTGTCCAGTGGGATTTTTGAAAGTGTGCCGGATGCCTGAAAACACATATAATTCCAACAACGAATATATCCCCAATACAATGATGAAAGTAAACAATCGGGAAGAAGCCATATTGCCTTTTATTGATTTTAGATTTTGAAGTTGTCTCGCTTTTTTCTAAGCCTGATTTTGATCTACCAGATGTAGCAACTGCGCGTATTTGGTCTCATTCCAATCATACAGGGTATTTTCTACTGCGGTGCACCATTGCTCTACCCGGGGATTGGTCTCAGACAATTTATGCAAAGTACGCTTAATCGCTGATACTTCATAAATTTCATATTGCCGCATCTCCTCTACGATGGGTTTCAACAGCACTATGTCCTGATCATATAATTCAACAAAAGTTTTCTCTAATGGTTCAGACTCAGCTTTCTTTAATGGTGTTTCTTGGGGCGTTTCTTGCAGGATTTCTGTGGATATAGGCAAGGTAAACCAAAAAGTACTTCCTTGATTTACTTCCGAGAACACGCCAATTTTTCCCTCGTGGGCTTCTACTACCAACTTACAAAAGGCAAGCCCCAATCCAGTAGATTGTGCTCGGGGATTTTGCAGGGTAAATTTATTAAAGATCGTGTCCAGAAATTCCTCCGGAATACCTACCCCATTGTCTTGGATAGCTATTTTTTGGAATCCATCAGAAGCCTCGTTTTCTATCAAAACCGTGATTTCTCCTTGGTTGGGGGTATACTTAATGGCATTACTCAATAAATTCACAAATACTCTGATTATCAACCTTTCATCTACTTGTAAAGTATAATCTTGGGAAACTTCATTTTTAAACTGAATATTTTTCTCTACCAAGGATTGTTGTACTGCCTCAAAAGCATTCGCGATCATTTTTTGTAAAGAATGGGGCTGTAAATCAGGCTTGATTTCAGTTTCTTCAAAACGTTGCACATCCAGAATATTCATCACCAAATTGAGCATTCCTTTACCTGATTGGTGAATAGACTTCTGAAAATCTGGATTATAATTCCCTGAGGACAAACCAATAATGGTATTCAGAGGATTCTTGAGATCATGGACAATCATACTGGTAAGACTTTGCTTAAATTTGTCGAGTTGCACCAGTTGCTCGTTGGTCACTTTCAACTCTTCAGCCTGTACCGCAATCTCTTCTTGTTGTTCTAAGATTTCGGATTGTTTCTGCTGCAACGCCTTGTTTTGGTCCTTTACTTCATTGTTTAACTGCTGAAGCTGCTGCACATTTTTTCTTTTTTGCTGATAGAGCCTGTATCCCAGATAAATAAAAGCCAGTGTTATCAATAATGCAATCGCAATCAAGGTATTATATAATTGCTGGCGAGCCAATTCGGCTTCTTTTACTTTGGCTTCCTCTTTCAACACCCGGTTTTCTTGTTCTTTCTTTTCGGTTTCATAGCGGGTTTTCATTTGGGTGATTTGCTTATTTTTCCCAAGATTAAACACCGAGTCTTGCTGACTTTGAAATTTGCGCTGATACTTAAGCGCTTGTTGAAATTTGCCTTGTTTTTCGTAGGTCAATGAAATTCCTTCGTAGGCATCGGCTATATGTTCTTGGGCCTTGAGAGATCGTCCAAGCTCGAGGTATTTCTGAAAGTAAGCCAATGACTGTTCGTATTGCTTCAACTCCTTGTAGATATACCCCAGGTTTTTGTAAGAAACAACAATGCCTTGCTTATGCTTAATTTCTTTTCTGATTTTCAAGGCTTTAAACTCCGTAGTGAGCGCTCGATCATATTTCCCCATTTCATACAATGCCAGTGCTATATTGCTATAGTCACTCCCTAACCCAAGCTTAAAATCTACTTTTTTATCCAGCTCCAGGGTTTTGTCAAAATATTTCAAGGCATTGGGAAAATCTTTGGTCATCAAATAAATCAAGCCAATGTTGTTGTAGGTATTGGCGATCATTCCTTCGGCTTTGAGCTTTTGCATCAACTTAAGTGCCTTAAACTGGTACTCAAAAGCAGTAGGATAATCGTGGATGCGTTTGTATACAACGCCTATATTACCTAAGGCAGCAGCTATTTTTTTTTCGTTCTTAAGTTTTTCATAAATGGCCAACCCCTTGAGGTGATGCTTAAGGCTTACATCGTACTCTCCAGTGTGTTTATAATAGATTCCTAAGCGATCGTAACAATGGGCAATCCCATTTTCATAATTGATCTTTTGAGCTAGCGCCAAGGTGACTTTGAGCTGTTGATATCCTTTTTCTGGCTCTTTGATAATGTAGGAATTAATGAGCGCCAGCATTACGTCTACTCGTTTTTTATCTGAGAGATTGGTTTTGAGTAATTGCTGTAAGCTATCAGTTTTGCGTGATTTTTTTTTGGATTGAGCTAGCAAATGCTGTTGTCCAGTGCTCAATAGCAAAAAAATGATGAATAAGCTGGTATTAAACTTGGTCCTCAATGATTGTGTCAATTTTTTATAATAAAGTCAATAAGTAGGGAGTGTATAAATTAAAGATAGCAATTTTACGGTTGGGAAAAAATAGAAGTCATTGTCATATACTGATAATCAAACACTTATTATTTATCGGCCCTACTTTTTGCTACAGCTCAAAAAGTAGGCAAAAACGCCGTCGCTGTAGTTTGTGTTGGCTAAACTCGCTACGTTACACCTAAAATGCTCAAACACTCCACCTCTCACGCAAAATCAGCCACACAAGCTGAGGTGTCAGTGATCATTTTTTAAC
>DMXI01000489.1 GCA_003483885.1 Microscillaceae bacterium | reverse complement strand
AGCTCGACTTTAGCCATTTAGAATTAAAATGAACCCATCAGGGAAACAAGCCATTAAAGTTGTGACCAAACAATTTTAATGATGCATACATTTCCCGATGAGTTCTTGGAGTTAATGATACACTATCGTTCTTTATTTTCCAAGCCAGTATACCTGCATATTCGCTTGTTGTTATTTGGTACCATCTTAACAGTTGGTCAGCGGACAATGAGTTCGGTTCTATGTACCTTGGGGCTTTCAGACGAAAAGGGTTTTTGCAAGTATCATCGGGTATTAAGTCGTGCTCGCTGGTCAGCTCGTCGTTGTGCTCAGGTGTTATTGTGTCAGTTGGTAAGTTATTTATGTTTAGATGATCACCGTTTAGTTTTTGCCATAGATGAGACATTAGAACGTCGTTGGGGTGCTAAGATTAGCAAAAGAGGAATTTATCGGGACAGTGTACGTAGTAGTAAATCACATTTTGTGAAGTGTAGTGGTTTACGTTGGGTGTCATTGATGCTTGTTCCCTATCTGAATTGGGCTAAGCGTTGCTGGGCTTTACCATTTTTAACTGTATTGGCGTGCAGTGAAAATTATTCAGTTAAGCAAGGAGTTACTCATAAAAAGCTCACAGATTGGGCACGCCAAATGATTTTTCAACTTAAACGCTGGTTGCCCTCTGGAGAACTTGTGGTAGTCGCTGATGGTGGTTATGCTTGTATTGAATTGTTGGCGAGTGTTCGTACTAAGGTCACAATGATTACCTCTTTACGCCTGGATGCTGCACTTTACGAACCTGCTCCCCCAAGAATTCCTGGCAAACCAGGTCGTAATCGTAAAAAAGGAAAACGTTTGCCTAATCTGAGTGAAGTGTTGGAAGATAAGCGAACCCAATGGCAGACGGTCGTATTTAGTCAATGGTACGGACATTTAGATAAGAAGATGCAGATTTGTTCTTATACCGCAGTATGGTATCATAGTGGTAAACCAGTGGTTCCACTACGTTGGGTGCTGTTGCGTGATCCTGACCAGAAACTAAAATCACGAGCAATCTTATGTACTGATTTAGAGATGAATGCCATAGAAGTTGTTCAATGCTTTTTGAGAAGATGGGCAGCCGAAGTAACTTTTGAGGAGGTTAGGAGACATTTGGGAGTAGAAACTCAAAGGCAATGGAGTGATAAAGCCATCGAAAGGACAACGCCAGTATTGCTGGGCCTATTTTCCCTGGTGACGTTAATGGCTCACCAACTTGCTCAAAAGAGGAGATTGGTCATTTCACAGACTAAGTGGTATCAAAAGAGTTATCCTACATTTAGTGATGCCTTAATCAACGTTAGGAAGCTATGTTGGAAGAAATTTAATTTTTCAACGTCTGTAAAAACAGATGACAAACTAATTATATCAAAAGACTTATTTAACCATATGCAGCACATTTTAACGTGTGCTACATAAGGCTAAAGTCGAGCTTAGCCAATGATTCAACAAGATAAGTTTCTGCAACTCTTACACTCTCCAGATGAAGTCAACGTAACTTTGGCCTTGGAAATGGCCAAAGGTTTGCCCGAAATTGATTTGCAAAAATACTTAGTGGGATGTCGGGAGCTATACGAATGTTTAATAGAAGAGTTGGCAGAGCACACGGTGCTAGAGCCAACCCATATCGCAAGCTTGAACCAGATCCAAATCGATGCAGCCCGACAATCCATTACTGCGCTTCCCGAAGCCATTGGCCAACTGCCCAACTTGCAAAAATTGGACTTGCGGGAAAACCAACTTGCTACCCTTCCTGAGAGTATAAGCCAATTGACTCACTTGCAAGAGCTGAATTTGGTGGATAACGAAATGGTAACTTTGCCAGAAAGCTTTGGCAAATTGTCAAATTTGCGAAGACTGTATTTAGCCTGGAACCAGCTTGAGGTATTTCCTGAATGTTTAGCGGGTCTAACAGGTTTGCAAGAATTGGATTTAGGCACCAATTCCCTGAAAGAACTACCCGAGTGGATTGATAATTTCAAGGAATTACACACGCTTTATCTGATTGAAAACAGTTTGACTTTCTTGCCTCCGCGTTTTGGAAAATTACAAAACCTCCAGGAGCTGTATGCAAAGGCGAACCTATTGTCTTCTTTTCCAGATTGTTTGCAGCATTTATCTCGTTTAAAAATGCTCTACCTACAATCCAATGGAATAACAACCATCCCTGATTGGTTAGGGACATTGGCAAACTTAGAACATCTGAATTTAGCAAATAACCAAATAAGCGATGTACCCGAAACGCTGGGAAAACTGAAAGGGTTGCAAGACCTGCACTTGGGAAACAACCAGTTGACCCAACTGCCCGAAAGCCTTGGTTTACTCACCAATCTGAAGTCTTTGGGGTTACTTAGAAATAAACTGACGGTGTTGCCAGAAGGGATCCATCGCTTACCTAAGTTGACGTTTTTGAATTTGTCGGGCAATCCATTGCCTGATTCGGAGATAAACAAAATTGAAGCATCTTTGCCCGATTGTAGGGTCATATTTTAGCCAATGGATTATCAAGAGCAATTGTACCAACTTCTGGGTTCTACAGACGAAGCCAATGTGATATTGGCGCTGGAAATGGCGAAAGGGATGCCCGAGTTCGATTTAAGTGAAGTGTTGAGGGATTATCAGGAATTATATGAATGTTTGATTGGCGAGATTACTGATGAAGCATTACAAGCCGCCCACATTGTAGCATTGAACCAGCCAGAAATAGATGCCTCAAATCGGGATTTGACTGCGATACCCCCTTGTATAAACCAATTGAAGCACCTGCAAAAACTCTCCTTATTTGACAACTGCTTGACAACACTTCCTGAAACAATAGGTGAATTGACGAATCTGATAGAGCTGAACTTAGGGAGTAATGGGTTGCACTCGTTACCCAAAAGCATAGGGAACTTACAAAATCTACAGAAACTATATGCAGCCTGGAATCAAATAGACGAGCTTCCGGCTTCTCTGGCGGGTTTGGCCAATTTGCGTGAATTGAATTTACGCGACAATTTATTGATAGAGGTTCCAGAGTGGATTGGTGATTTGCAAAAACTAAAAATACTAAACCTGGATGAAAATAATATTGCTTCGCTGCCTTCAGGCCTGGGCAATTTAGAGCATTTAACAAGATTGTATTTAAACTATAATATGTTAATTGATTTTCCTGAGCACATGCGTAATTTAACTCGCCTGGAGATTTTATGTGCTTATGTAAATGAACTTGTCAGGCTTCCTGATTGGTTAGGAGATTTAGAAAGTTTGCAAGAGTTATATTTGAGTAGTAATCACCTTACTTCCTTGCCCGATAGTTTGAGAAATTTGTCCCAGTTGGAAATATTATATTTGAGCGATAATCAGTTAGCAACTTTGCCAACTTGGTTATCAGTATTTCAAAAATTAGACACCTTGAGTGTTAGTGGCAATCAATTGACTACTTTGCCGGAGTGTTTGGGGGATATGTATGCTTTGGAAATGTTAGATGTGAGGGATAATCTACTTTCGCTTTCAGAGATTCGAAAAATCGAGAATATGACAGGCCTCCATCATTATTTTTTCTAGCTCAGATTACAGCGCAAAGAAACCTTGTGATACAACTTAATAATTTAATAACCTTTAAAACTCGCTTTCTAGCCAAGCCCCTTTGCAACTTTATCAATAAATTCGTTTGAAAAGTTGCCCAATATGTTGCTGGTTACCCGTGATCGCCCAATCTTTTTACTAAAAATAATGCTGGCCTGGTGGCTGGTATTACCTGCATTGGTGGTGGCCCAAACTCCCTCCAAAGAAGTACTGTTACTGCAACTCCAAGTGGCTCAAAAAGAAGATACCATTCGGGTAAAACGATTGAACCAAGTGGCTCAATGGTACCTGAAAAATCAACCCGATACCAGCCTTCGCTATGCCCAGGAAGCTTTACAATTGGCGCAAAAACTCAACGATCGTCCTGGTCAGGCATTGGGGCTATACAATTTGGGGCGAGCGTATTACAGCCATAGCAACTTCAATCAAGCCATTAACCAATACCTGGCAGCACTGGAGTTGTACCAAAACCTCCAACATAAAGAAGGTCAAGCAAGGGTACACAATGCGCTGGGGCAAGTTTACTATTACTCAAGCCAAATTTCGTCATCGCTCAAAGCCCATCAACAAGCCTTGGCTTTGTATCAACAGCGTCAAAACAAAAGGGGAGAAGCTGAAGCCCTGGGGTATATTGGCCATATTTATGAGAAAAAATCAGCTTATGCTCAAGCCCTCGCTTACCAACAAAGTGCCCTTGAGATCTATCAAGCCTTAGACGACAAAACCGGACTTTCGAAAATTTATGACAACCTGGGAAGCATCTACGAAGACCAGGAAAATTATGACAAGGCATTTGAATATTTCAACAAAGCCTATCTGGTAAATAAGGCGCTGAATAATCAACTGGAAATGATGGTAAACCTAAATGATCTGGGAGATATTTATCGTAAAAAAGGAGCCTACCCGCAGGCATTGAAGCATACCCAACAAGCCTATGATTTGGCCAAACAGTTGAATCAAAAATACCAAATGCGCAGTGCTTTGCGAGATTTGTCCAAAACCCAGGTATTGCTTAAGGATTACAAAAAGGCCCACGAACTACTCGAGCAATCTTATTTGCTATATGCGGATATTTATGACGAAGAAAATGCTCGCCAAATAGCCCGCATGCAAACCTTGTATGAAACGAGCCAAAAAGAAAAGCAAATTGCCGTACTGGAAAAAGACCAAAAAATTGCCTTGATTTTTCGCTATTTGTTTGCGGGAGGGGCCTTGATGTTGCTCATCATTGGTTGGGTCATATTTAGCCGTCAGCGCCTGAAAATCAAGAGCAACCGGGAAATCATAGAACAGAATAAGCGCATTTATGAAGCCCAGCAAGCCCTGGTACAAACCGAACTGGAAAACACTCAGCTCAACGAACAAAAACTAAAAACAGAATTGGAAAACAAGCAGCTCAAAGAGCAAAACATGCAGGCCGAGCTAGAGGCCAAGTCCAAAGAGCTGACTACGCATGCATTGCATATTATCCAAAAAAATAAAATGCTCGAGGAGCTTAAAGACTGCTTGCGAGACATCAAACGCCAGGATAAAAAAGATGCCCATAAGCAGATTCAGCAAGCGATTAACATGATCAACTACAGCTTTAGCATGGACAAGGATTGGGAAGATTTTAAAAAGGTTTTCGAAGAAGTACACCAGGCATTTTTTACCCAGCTTCAGGAAAAGCACCCAGGTTTGACACCCGCCGAAACCCGCCTGTGTGCGTTGATCAAGCTCAAACTCAACTCCAAAGACATTGCCGCCATTATGGGTATTTCACAAGATAGCCTACGCATTGCCCGCTATCGCCTACGCAAAAAGCTCCAGCTCCCCAAAGAGATTAAGTTGAATAATTTTGTGGGGAATATTGGGTGACGCAGATTAAGTGAAAAGCTAAAAGTGAAAAATGAAAAGTGGGCGCGAAGCGATAATTAGTCCACAGTCAACGGTCGATAGTCCATAGTTTCTTTGGTTTGTAGTTAAGAGTTGGCAGATCGTAGCACCTGAGAGCCGTTGGTCTTTGGCTTTTGGCTGGTTTTTAGTCTATAGCATTCAGTCCATTGTCCATAGTTTTTTGGTTCGTAGTCAGGAGTTGGTAGATCGTAGCACCTGACAGCCATTGGCCTTTATCTTTTGGCCCTTGGCTGGTTAGTTTGTAGTCTATAGTTTTGCGACGCATTGCGAATAATTCATAATTCATCAATTCATAACTTATAATTAGCCGAAGGCGAAACAATGTAACAATAGAAAAATTAACCATTCACCACTAATCATCAACCATTAAATTAATAATTCATCCATTTATAATTCATAATTGATTACTTGCTATTTCTCATCGCCGCCAGCCATTGTGCAACCTCATCAGCGTTTAATTCTTTTTCAATCGTAATTTCTGCTTTGAGATTTTGGAACATACGCTGTACTGGTAATCCTCGGCTGTAAGAAGGCGTATCGAGAATAATCACTCGATATTGATTGTTGAAAACCGGGATATCGGCTGGAACCCCTTCTCCCCAAATCCAATGATGGGTGCCACTTTTGTCGCCTTGGTGGGCATAGGTCCAATCGTACATGTTCCACAAGCCCGTGATAGATTCTCCAGTACTTTGTTCTCCAACACCCTTGATAACTGCTTGATGTAGCGGCGATACCATTACCTGTTGGTTGAGCTGGGGCAAAGCCATTAATAACATTTGGAACTGAAAGTTCTCGGCAATACCATTGATCTGACCAATAAACCCTTTTTGAGCATTTAACTCAATCACCAGGATAGGCTCCTGAAACAGTACCTGAAATAACTTAGAAAGCCAATACCCGCCCGAAGTATACTCGGCAAATTGGCCAACAAGCGATTCAATCGCTGTTTTTCCTTGATAAAACTCCGTTTGGTTGGCAGAGAATATCGCAATACCACAAGCATAATATTGATCAATGGCCCGAAAAGCCTTTACTGCTTCTGACATTTCTTCTGATACTTCTTCCAAAAACGCTTCCATCAATGTGGCCCGATCTTCGGGTTCTTCATCCTCATCGTTAGGCGCTTCCAAAGGTTCTTCATAGCTTGCCTCAAAGGCGTTGACCACTACCGAAGCCTTTTGGAGTACATCTTTGAAAAACACCGTGTATTCTTCGCTGATATAAGCGGGCGGAAAGCCGTTTTCTACCAAACTACCGCATACATTAGCTGCTAAAGTACCTCCAAAAATCTGATCCAGGCTAAATGCGGTCGTGAGTTTTTGCATGGCAGTTTTTACTTCCTCGGGAGCATCTACTTCAAAAATGGTCTGGTAAAAATCCCTGGCTTGTTCAATCACCGAATCCTGATCGGTTACCTGGTTGGTAAGTTTGATAAGTAACTCTTGAGTTTTAGTGGCTAAATCCATAGAAATATCGGTAGTAAAATGTCATAAGATGAAAGGTCAAATTTAATCAAAGTCTGCAAGGGGAAATGAGGAATGTCCATAAAATTGTTTTTATATGAAGTTTCTGTGAAGAAACCCAGCCTCGATTCCACCAAAACTGTATTTTCCCGTCATTTACAAAAATGCTATATCACAAAAATGTTAATATTTAACAATACACGAAATCCAGCGAAAATACCCCACTTTGTATACACAACAATTTTATAAAGCCAAGCAATGTTGTGTTTTATTGTAATTTGTAAGTTGCTTATAATGAGTTTTTTATAATATTAAGATATTGTTATTGTTGCCTTTTTGTTTACGTTACATTTTAACATTGTTGCCTTTTTGCTAATCCCTAAAAGTTGTTTTTCCCTGTCTGAAACCCCCAAATTTGTAAAGTAAAGTCTGACCAAACGCAGACAAAAAATTAGACGAAAACATTTTATCACTTTCACTTTTTGGAAAACCTTTCATGGAATGAAAAAGCTACTTTTACAATTTACCTTGTTACTAACCACGCTGCTTGTAAGTGGCGCTGCCTGGGCTCAAACCGGAGTCATCAGTGGCAAAATTACCGACGAAGATAATTTGTCGCTTCCTGGAGCGAGTATCTACATTCAATCGTTGATGTTGGGCACGGCTACCAATAACGAAGGAGATTTTAAATTGATTAATGTACCTGCTGGTAATCACACCGTAATCATTTCATACATCGGCTACGAAGCAGTTACCAAAAGTATAACTGTGGTAGCTGGACAAACCGCGTCACTAGGCAATGTAGTGATGAAGTCCGGCGTAGTAGTAGGAGAGGAAGTGGTGGTATTGGGAGATCGCCTCAAGGGGCAAGCAAAGGCCCTGAACCAGCAACGTACCAACTATAACATTACCAACATTGTGGCTGCTGACCAGATTGGCCGCTTTCCGGACGCCAACATTGGCGATGCGATGAAACGTATCCCTGGAATTACGATGCAAAACGACCAGGGAGAAGCACGTGACATTATCATTCGTGGTTTGGCTCCTCAATTAAACTCGGTTATGTTGAATGGAGTACGTATTCCTTCGGCAGAAGGCGACAACCGTCGGGTACAAATGGACCTGATCCCTGCCGATATGATCCAAACCATTGAGGTAAATAAAGCTGTAACTCCTGATATGGATGCTGATGCCATTGGTGGATCGGTAAATCTGGTAACCCGTGCCGCACCCAATGGATTGCGTATTTCGGGTACGTTGGCCAGTGGCTACAACTTCCTTTCTGCCAAGCCCATCTGGACTGGTTCTTTAATTGTAGGAGACCGCTTCTTGAACAACAAATTAGGGGTAATTTTGAGTGCTTCTTACAATAACCACAACTTTGGCTCAGATAACATCGAGGCGGAGTGGGACTTGACTGATCAAAACCAAGTATATTTGTCAGAATTTCAGCAAAGAACCTACAATGTACAGCGTATTCGTCGTAGTACTTCTTTGGCGTTGGATTACAAATTGGCCGAAAATCACACCATTTTCTTAAAAGGAATTTACAATTGGCGAGATGACTGGGAAAACCGTTTCCGTACCGATATAGCCCTGGATCCTGCCTTGGATGCCAACGGATTTCTGACTGGAAACTATACCGCGCGCTTTCGTCGCCAGACCAAGGGAGGAATTGACAACGACCGGGTGCAAAACCGTCGTTTGGAAGACCAGCGTCAGGCCAGTTTGATGTTGTCAGGTAAGCATTTATTTGGCAGCAAAATTAAATTGACTTGGGATGCATCTTATGCTCGCGCCTCTGAGCAACGCCCTCGTGAGCGTTACATCCGCTACGAAGTAGAAGACATTCCTGTAAATGTAGATGTAACCGATCCTAAATTTCCTTTTGCGGCACCCATCAACACGGCCGATGTAGCTTTAGGGGCTTATGCCTTTGACGAATTGCAAGAAGAAAATCAGTTTACTTACCAAAACGACATTGCAGCCAGAATTGACCTGGAGATTCCGTTGTTGACTGGAGCCAACAAAAGTACGTTGAAGTTTGGTGCTCGTATTCGTAACAAAGAAAAATTTAGAAACAATCGTTTTGATGAGTTTGAGGCAAACGATGGCAGCCTTGATAATTTGGGAATTATTCCAGTGAGAGATTACACCCGTGAATTCCTGGCAGGATCTCAGTACCGCGCTGGTTTTTATGCTTCGCATGAGTTTTTGGGTGGTCTAAATCTGGAAGATGGTAATCTCTTTACCAGAGATGATAAATTGGATGAATACGTACCTGGAAACTACGAATCTACCGAAAATATCACCGCGGGTTACTTGATGTACACCCAAAACATTGGGAATAAATTCTCTTTTATTGCTGGACTGCGGGTAGAAAACACCGACTTAACCAGCAAAGGTTTTGAGATTGATGTAGAGACCGCGAGTTCTTTTGCAGATGTGCGAGAAGTGAATGATTCACAAAATTATACCAACTTCTTGCCTGCCTTGCACTTGAAATATAATATGAGTGAGCATACCATTTTGAGAGCGGCTTGGACCAATACGATTGCCCGTCCAAACTTCTTTGACTTGGTGCCTTTCCGCCAGATCAACTCTGACGACAACGAATTGGTGATTGGTAATCCTGCTTTGGAGCCTACTACTTCTATGAACTTTGACTTTATGGCTGAGCATTACTTCAAGTCTATCGGTTTGGTTTCGGGAGGTGTATTCTACAAAGACATCAAAAACTTTGTATTTACCCAACAACTCAACAATTATGCAGATCCCGTAAGCGGCAATACTTTTGAGGATTTCTTCCAGCCATTGAACGGAAGCAGCGCTACTTTGCTCGGTTTTGAGGTGAGTTTTCAGCGCCAGCTAGACTTTTTGCCAGGTATTTGGAAGGGCTTGGGTGTCTTCTTAAACTATACCTACAATCAATCTACTACCGAAGGATTTGGTGGCGACAATCGCACCGAAAATGTAAGACTACCAGGTACGGCTCCTCATATGTTCAATGCGTCGCTTTCGTTTGAAACCAAGCGCTTGGTATTGCGGGCTTCTTTCAACTTTGCCGATTCTTATATTGACGAGTTGGGCAGCAGTGCTTTCTACGATCGCTACTACGACAAACAAATGTTTGTAGATTTGAATGGTTCTTATGCCTTTACCAAGAAGCTACGATTGTTCTTTGAGGTAAATAACTTGACCAATCAGCCTTTGCGTTATTTCCAAGGCATCAGTGCCCGTACTATGCAAGCCGAGTGGTACAATGTACGCTTTAATGCTGGACTTAAGTTTGATTTGTATAAATA
>DMXI01000492.1 GCA_003483885.1 Microscillaceae bacterium | reverse complement strand
AAAACCAACAGTATGTTGATAAGCTCTCCAATAAAAAAATAGCCTATGTACACCTACGGTATATGGGCACTGGAGCACTCAACCAGCTCAAACGTGAAATAGTGACTGAAGTGGCTTATAAAGATGGGCTTATTTTGGATTTAAGGTACAATACTGGGGGCAATGTGCACGATGAAGTAATCCAACTCCTGAGTCGTAAAAAATACTTTCAATGGAAATATCGAGGGGGCAATTTATCGAAACGAGCGAATTTTTCTTTGGGCAATAAGCCTGTGGTTTTGTTAGTCAATGCCAAATCGTTATCCGATGCCGAAGTATTGGCCAATGGGTTTAAAGAATTAAAACTAGGTAAAATTGTGGGCACAGGTACTTATCGTTGGATTATTTATACAGCTGGCAATCGGTTGGTAGATGGATCTTTTTACAGGCTTCCTTCTTGGGGGTGCTACACCTTGGATGGTAAAAACCTGGAAAAAACCGGTGTATCTCCCGACATTAAGGTTGATAAAAACTTTAAGGATCGTCTGGATGGGCGTTACCCTCAATTGAATAAAGCCATCAAAGTTGTCAATCAACTCAATAAACAGTAAACCTTCCTTAAGTCAAGTTACAAAAGTAAAGCCTGTCGATGCGTTCATCAACAGGCTTTATTCCTGTATCATAGGTTTTATAGATACTAAATCACGTGCTTTTCAGCATGGTAAGAGCTGCGAACCATCGGGCCGCTCTCTACGTATTTAAAGCCTTTTTCCAGTCCAGCTACTCGATAGCGTTCAAAAACCTCGGGCTTTACATATTCATATACTTTGCGATGATCCTTGGTAGGTCGTAGATACTGCCCAATGGTCAATACCTCTACCCCACTGGCACGCAAGTCGTCCATTGCCTCGTAGATTTCTTCTTCGGTTTCTCCCAAACCAACCATAATACCCGATTTGGCACGAATTCCCGCGTCTGAAATGTATTTTAGCACAGCCAAGCTACGCTCATAATTAGAATTACGGCGCACCTCGCGGGTAAGGCGACGTACGGTTTCTATGTTATGAGAAATTACGTTGGGCTGGGCATCAATTACCAATTGAATACTATCAGTTTTTCCTTTGAAATCAGGCACCAATACCTCCATCGTGGTTTCAGGGTTCAATTTCTTAATCGCCTGAATGGTCGCCTTCCAAACCGAGGCTCCGCCATCTTTCAAATCGTCGCGGTCTACTGATGTAATCACCGCATGCTTAAGGCCCATCAACTGTACCGATTTGGCCACTCGCATGGGTTCTTTCCAGTCTACTTCGTCGGGTCTACCCGTTTTTACCGAGCAAAAAGTACAAGCCCGGGTACACACGTCTCCCAAAATCATCAGAGTAGCTGTTCCTCGCCCCCAGCATTCTCCAATATTGGGGCACTTACCACTTCGACAAATTGTATGCAAATCGTGATCTTCAACAATTTTATCTACTTTTTGGTATTCTTTCCCAGTAGGAATCTGCAGCTTAAGCCACTTTGGTTTGCCCAATTTCGTTTGTTTGGTTTTTGTTTCTCCCTGGGCAGTTTTATTTTGAGTTTTTTCCATATCCATCCTTTTGGTCAAAGAGTAATCCTACACCTGAATTAAGTTTAAGATTATTCTATATCTATGTCAAAGAAAACAAAGTTTTATATCAATTTCTGTTTTTACAAATATAACAAATAATTCCAAATATTATTTGGCTACTACAAGTGCCTCATTTCTGATCATTTTTATAAAAAAACATCACCACCTCACTATATTGTTTATATTTTTTCCCAGCTTCGTTTTCCACCTCTTCGCATACCCCATGAATATTCCGCACTGCGTTGAATCCGTGGTTGGTCTTAAGCCAATTGGCACTCCAGGTTTGCAAAGCGGCTTCGTTTTCGTCTAAACCATTGGCCAGTCCTTCATTAAACTTGTCTAAATTGTCTGACACACCAGGCCCCTGTACCCAAGTAGACTTCGATTGTTTGAAAACTTTGCCCGACTCCAGTTCGGTATCAATGAGCAACTTCATAACAAAACGCCCTCTGGTATTGGGGTGCAGGTAATTGCCGTCTTTGTCTTTCATCGTTAAAATACCCGAAAAAGTACCATCTGGTTTGATTCCCCCTCGCCCTAGTTGGGTAAGCATTGGATGATTGGTAGCTGCCGATAATTGGCCCAAGTCTACCTTTATACAAACAAGTCCTTCTTCTTCTTCGCGAAAAAGGTGATATATCATATCATTGTGTTCAACTTTTTTGATTGGTTTTGTATGTTTCACGTCAGGACTTTTTTAGTTTTCTGATAAATTTTTTATTTGCAGATGTTCTTTAATGTTTGCTGCCAGAAAAACATCCCCCACCAGCCCATCAAATTCTTGGTTTCGTTTGAGTAAAATCAAAACCCACTTCTTTTTTTTGGCAAAAGTTCACCCACTTAATAAAAATATCTACCTTGAACCAGAGATCAAAATGGAACTAATATAAGATATCCGAATACTGAATTTATCGCCATTTTTTTATATTTGAAATTGGACTTTGAGAGTATGTATCGATACATCGGTATTTTCAATTTAAAAGTTATAATCTGGGTTAAAAAGTGATTTTTAGCTCCGAAGACAAAATTTAAATATACTCTGACGTTTGAAATACACAACTTGTGCTTGAATTATGAGTAATACCCCACGCAAATCGAAAAAACAGAAAGCAACCGCAGGGTTGGCTCCCGGTACCCTGACTTATGTAGGTGACGAAAAAACCTCTAAGGTAGATATTACGGTGATAGATTATGATGGAGCTGATTTGTTGGAAGAAAAAACCATAGAAGATGTTAGGAATTGTTATGATTACAAAGAAAAAGACAGCATCACTTGGATTAACATCGATGGTATTCATGATACCCGTATCGTGAAAACGCTAGGGATGTATTTCAACCTGCACCCACTGCTGATGGAAGATATCGTAAACACTCACCAACGCCCCAAGGTGGAATTTTATGAAGACAACATTTTTGTGGTAATGAAAATGCTCAATTACCAAAAAGACATCAAACACGTAGAAGTAGAGCAAGTAAGCCTTATTCTGGGAAAAAACTATGTATTGTCTTTTCAGGAAGATATAGAGGGCGATGCCTTTGAGAATATTCGGGAACGGCTCCGCAAAAAGCCCAATGGCAAGGTTCGTAATTCTGATTCTGCGTACTTGTTTTATTTGCTCATGGATGCTATTGTAGACAATTACATGGTAGTGATTGAAGGCATCGGGGAAGAGTTGGAAGAACTAGAAGATAAAATTATTCACGAAACAGCTGGAGACCCCACCAAAGCCCTGCACAAATACAAACGTCAGCTCACCTTTGTGCGCAAAAGCATTCGCCCAGTAAGAGAAATTGTAAACAACCTGATAAGAGAAGAAGATCACTCGGGGCAGTTTTTGAAATCGGTACATTTTTATCTGCGCGATTTGTATGATCACAGTATCCAGGTATTGGACAATACCGACTCTTTTGTGGACATGAACAGCAACTTGCTGGATACTTACCTCTCGATGTTGAGTAACAAAACCAACGATGTAATGAAGGTACTCACCATCTTTTCTACGATTTTTATGCCTTTGACTTTTATTGTGGGGGTATACGGGATGAACTTCGATGTAATGCCCGAAGTTCACACTAAGTATGGATACTACATTATTTGGATTGTGATGATTTGTACTGCCACTATTCTGTTTTACTATTTTAGGCGTAAACGTTGGCTTTAGGAGTTAGTCCGCAGTCGACGGTCCATAGTCCATAGTTTCTTTGGTTCGTAGTCAGGAGTTGGTAGATCGTAGCTTTTTTAGTCCATAGCTTATTAAGTGAAAAGCTAAAAATGAAAAATGAAAAGTTAGCGCGAAGCGAAGAGTGGAACAGGGAGCAAGGAGCAAGAGTAACGCGAAGCGGATATAATTTATCAATTCATAACTCATAATTGATTACTGTATTCTCATATTTGCAAAACGCTATCCTGAGCAACGATCCATAGTTTTGCGATGCATCGCGAATAATTCATCAATTCATAACTTATAATTAGCCGAAGGCGAAAAATGTAACAATATAACAACAAAATAAAACAATGAATTTTTGTAGTAAGTGTGGTTCCGATGATATTCATTTAAAAATGGAACAAGAACGTTTCGTACGGTATGTCTGCAAGGCTTGTGGTACCATCCATTACAAAAACCCTTTGATGGTAGTAGGGTGCTTACCCATTTATGAGCAAAAAATCCTGCTTTGTCAGCGAGGCATTCAGCCCTGCAAAGGCTACTGGAACCTCCCAGCAGGCTTTATGGAGATGAACGAGACCGTGACTCAAGGGGCTTTGCGTGAAGCCAAAGAAGAAACTGGGCTTGATATGGAGCTTATCCGTTTGCATTCTATTTATACTTCCCGTAAAAAAAACCAAGTAATGCTCCACTTTCTGGCCAAAGTAAAAGATTTAGACTATGAGCTGAATGAAGAAACGGTGGCCATTGAACTTTTCGATTTTAATGCCATCCCTTGGGATCAATTGGCCTTTCAGTCCAATATTTTTGCCATTCAAAACTACCTCGATAGCCTCAGTAAAAACACCCAAAGCCTATTTATTGGCGATAGTCTGAAAGAAAATTAAAAGAATGGCCAATTCATAGAAAACATCCCACCAAAAACAATCTTCAAACTATAAGTAAAAATAACATTCAACCCGAGGGCTTTCACAAATCTAATATTTCACTATTTTTGTCGATCATTGCTAAATAAATATTCGCCTGCAAGCGGTTTCCCCAGAAAGTTAAATACTGTTAAACCTTTGACTATCTGTACCTAACCTATTATTTAGCAATACCCTAGTAAAGAAAAGTACGAAGCGTGAGACAAAGACCTGTAGTATGATGCGGAACCCGATTGTAGTGATACCGACCTATAATGAGCGTGAGAATATAGAGGATATTATCAGAAAAGTAATTTCATTGCCTGTTGCATTTGACCTGCTCATCGTAGACGATGGCTCTCCCGATGGTACGGGCAAAATTGTCAAAGATTTACAACAAGAATTGGGGGAACGACTGAATATTCAGGAACGCAGTGGCAAACTAGGTCTTGGTACCGCTTACATCCACGGTTTTAAGTGGGCGCTAGAACGAGGCTACGAATACATTTGCGAAATGGATGCCGATTTTTCTCACAATCCCGACGATCTGGTCAACCTTTACAAGGCTTGCACCGAAGAAGGTTATCAACTCTCTATAGGTTCCCGCTATATTCAAGGTGTAAATGTAGTAAACTGGCCCATGTCACGCGTACTGATGTCTTATTTTGCCAGTTACTATGTGCGATTTATCACTGGGTTACCCATTCGCGATACTACCGCAGGGTTTAAATGTTATCATCGTTCGGTTCTCGAGACCATTGGCCTGGATAGTATCCGTTTTGTAGGGTATGCTTTCCAAATAGAAATGAAGTTTTTGACCTGGAAACACGGTTTCAAGATCAAGGAGGTTCCTATCATATTTACCGACCGCACCCGTGGCCAATCCAAAATGTCTTCAGGTATTTTCAAAGAAGCTTTGTTGGGCGTTTTACAAATGAAAGTCAAGAGCTTGTTCAAAAACTACGCGGCGTCTTAATTTCCTCCCCTGTTTTCAATTTTTCTTCAATTTGATCAGGTAGTGCTCCATGTCAAATGGTTGTACTATCTCGGTAGACCTCAGATATAAAGGATGATGAGGGTGCCCCGTTGCGGGAAATAGGTCCAATACTTAGCCACTGGCAATCCAAGGCGGTGGTAAGACGGTAAATATCTCTGAAGTAATTCTTAAGATAAGGTCGTTTTTCAATCAAAGTACCCCAGGCTGCCCATAAGGTTGCTCCGTTTTCACGAATGGTTTGCGCGATGTGCTCCAGATTTTGCTGATGGTATGCCTTGCGAGAACGTAAGGGTAAATCATCGGGATTAGTTGCTCGTAAAGGGTATAAGTTAAGCATCATCCAGCCATCAAAGCCGTTACTAGCGGCTAATCTTGATACTGATTGGGTAGTACGATCTAATTTTTGAGGAGTAGCAGTACTAGGATTGACACCCACACACAAAAGGTTACGTTTACCCTTTTTGCCCAAAACAAAGCGTAGAGAATTGCTGGCATTGGTGGCATGTACCCAGTCAGAATTGAGGTATTTTTGCATCATAGTGCACTTTACCAAACATTCTACTTAATTTTACCTCCATTTCCGCATATTTTCTCAAAAATTAAAAACTTTTTAATACATTCATAACGTTTGTATAATAAACCCTACCACAAATAAAAGTGTATTTAAAAGTTTGCACACCATCAACTCAATCTTCTGAGAGTTAGTTTAATTTGCTGTGTGCCCAGTCTCTCGATTTTATTTCTAAGGTAAATAGCCTTTGCTTGCATCGCAATTACCCAAATAGGGCCATAACACTGTTTTTGCGTCCTATTTTCAGTGATTTAAACTTATAAGACACTTTTTACATACACTCACCACATCAATATTTTAAAACCATGAACAACTTAAGCCGAAAAATAGCTCATGACCAAACACCAGAACACTCAACAAATCCAGTCAATTCAGCCTAGACTGATGATCGCAGCATTACTGCTTTCGTTTTCTTTGATTCAACTGCCCGCGGTAGCCAACAATATAGTCGCCGCCACAATTCCCATCAAAATGGTGGGAGAACACATCTTTATCAAACTACAGGTAGGTAATTCTCAGCAACTCAATTTTATTTTTGACACCGGTGCGGGTGGTACTGTCATTAATTTACGTACTGCACAAAGCCTCAAGCTCCGTCCCAGTGGGTTTACTCCCGTCAAAAGTGCCCATAGCCAAGACTTTACTCCTTACTTTGCCAATAACCAACTCAAATTAGCCCATCTGAGCGTGTCAGATGTCCGCTTACTGGGTTCTTCGCTCGAGCACCTCGAGGCTCGTTCGGGCACACCCATTGATGGTATTGTAGGCTTTGCAATTTTGAAAAAGTACATCGTAAAAATCAATCACGACAATTCCACCCTGGAATTATATGATAAGGAAGGCTACAACTTTCCGAGAAATGGACGAGCATATGATGTCAGTTGGTGGTTTCCAGTGCCCAGCATCAAGGCTACGCTTACGCTGGATAACGGAGAAAAAATCACAGGATCATTTTTGATAGATACTGGTGCCAGTACTTCGCTTATTCTCAATTCTCCTTTCGTAAATCGGAATCGCTTATTGAAAAAATTCAACAAAAAGCTCAAGCATAGTTCTCAGGGACTTACCAGCAAAAAAATCACAGACTTTAAGGCTCGTTTGAAGCAAATCAAAGTAGGCGATTTTAGTTTTGCCAATGTACCCGTCAACCTAAGTCGGGCCAAGCGAGGGCTGTTAGCTTCCGACAAAATAGACGGCATTTTAGGCAATGGCTTACTTAAGCGCTTTAACTTGATTTTGGATTATTCCAACCAAAAACTGATTTTGCAACCCAACAAAAATTACTATAAGGTTTTCAAAGTAAACTCTTCAGGCATCCGTATCAAGCTCACTTTGAAGAAAAAGTTTAAGATTATGGAAATCTACAAGGGATCGCCTGCCTACAAGCTTGGGCTTAAGGCCGAAGACGAGTTATTGGCAGTGAATGGCATTCCTACCAAAGATTTAACTATGAACACCATCATTCGCATGTTTAGAGAGCACGGCCGTATTGTGTATGTTACCATCAAGCGCAAAGGTAAGATTCGCAATTTTGCCATGCGTCTTAAGGCCCTTATTTAGACTATCAACAAGAATTTTAGCCACGTAACATTTGTTTAGATTGAGAGCGTAAGGTGAGAACCTTGCGCTTTTTTTATAATCTGTAAGCTATATAATTCAACTATCTAACTAACCTTTCGCAACGATTATATTTGTTAATGTCATAGAAAAAACAAGTTAGAATTTGAGGACTTTCATTTCCGCCCTAGCTGTTTTAAGTGTTCCGAAAGATCACTTGAAACTATCTAATGAATATCAGTTTCCTGACTGATAGCCTTGGGCTTACTTTATGACCACAAAAGCCTGCTTGAAATCAATGGAGCTTTTTTTGGTGAATTCAATACGATGGATCATAAGCAAGATAGTTTCACTAACAAAGGTCTTGGTACAACCAACCCCTTGCCCTCTTTGGTCTCCCTATCGGTAAGACCAAAGACTTGAGGAGCAAATGAACTATCTAAAATAGAATCATATAACTTTTAGGCACGACTAACTTTAAATCTAAAACAATAGCATTAATAATCTCATAATCAATTATTTAACACAATTAATCATTAAAAATCAATCATCAATCATTCCCAAAACTTGAACTTCTCAATTTTATTCGCGTACTTTACATTGACTGAACGGTTAATCAAAAA
>DMXI01000608.1 GCA_003483885.1 Microscillaceae bacterium | reverse complement strand
CAAGAGACAATGTAGAAACTGTTGGGAGGAAATCTTTTTCATTTAGGGCGAAATATTATAACTTTCGCATCTTTAATTGAATCATCTAAAAATTGCTGTAAAAAATGCTCCCAATATTTGATCTGCATTGTGATTTACTTTCTTATCTGGCCAACCATCCTAAAACCACTGCCGAAAACCCCGAGATTGGTTGTGCATTGCCTCACTTAAAAAGTGGTAAAGTAAAAGTGCAGACAATGGCTATTTACACGCCATCCTCAGCAGGGAGTACGGAGTACGGACAGCGACAGATAGAGATCTATCGGCAGCTTTTGGATAATGGCATTTTTAATGCAGCTCATTCATTAGAGCAAATCAAGGTTATCTTGAATGATCCTGCAAGAGTTGGGATGGTACCTGCCATTGAGAATGGTTCAGGGTTTTGTGAAGAAGATGAACCATTACAAAAAGGCCTGGAAAGGCTGGATAAGATGGTTGAGCAATTAGGTAAAGTGTTATATATAAGTTTTACTCACCATCACGAAAATCGCTTTGGAGGGGGGAACTATACTGATATTGGCTTAAAGAAAGATGGCAAAGCATTGTTGGAGCATTTGGCAGAAAATCATCCTGAAATAGCCGTAGATTTGTCGCATACCAGCGACGAACTAGCCTACGATATTTTGAGGTATGTAAGCATGAAGCGTTTGAACATTCCTATTATTGCCAGTCACTCAAACTTTCGTACTATTTGGGACAACCCACGAAATTTGCCTGATGAATATGTACAGGAGATTGTAGAAAGACAAGGACTGATTGGAATGAATTTTTTGCGCGCCTATGTACACGAAGAGCAGCCTTCTAAGTTATTGCATCATATCTTATATGGCATTAACCAAAAAGCCCACAAACACTTAGCTTATGGGGCTGATTTTTTCTTTACAGGTGATCACCCAGATACTAGCCGTGTACCTTTCTTTTTTCCAGAACACGAAAATGCCAGTAAATACCCTGAAATTAATCGCGATCTGAAAGATTATATCTCTCGCCAAGATATCGACGCTTTGAGTTATGGCAATGTATTGAGTTTTTTAGAGCGTGTTTGGAAATACTGAAGTTAAGTGAAAAATGGCGCAAAGCGAAGAGCAGGGATCAAGGAATAAGGGCGCGAAGCGAGGTTAAGTGAAAAGTAAAATGTGAAAAATGAGCACGAAGCGTCGCTAAAGGCTAAAAACTAATCACTAAAAGCCTATTCTCACATTTGCAAAACGCTGTCCTGAGTGAAGTCGAAGAAGCTAATAATCAATCAGCGCATCGCGGAACCATTTAACCATAAGCGAAGCGTAACAATGCAACAATCAACCGAAGGCGAAACACGCTGTCCTGAGCGAAGCCGAAGGAACTAGTAATAAAAAGATTAACCATTCACCACTGATCATCAATCATTAAAAAAGAATCAATAATCAACCTGCACTTTCAGCGTAGTATCTCCTACTGTGATAATGTCGTGAGGTTTGAGAGCATGCCCGTTTTTCTTCACTACACTAGAGTTTACCAGTATACCATTACGAGATAAATGCCATCCCATTTTGCCTTCTTTTTCGTACCATTGTCCATCGCGGATATACCATTGCTTACTGCCATCCTTTTGCGCTACTTGTTCAAGTGTTGCGTGACGACTAGAGACATATTTGGTAAAACTCTCGGCAATGCCAATATCATTCATAAAAGGGTGTTGAGAATTGAACCACCCCAAAGTAAGCAGATTTTGCCCTTTGGCGGCAGCCAACTTAGAAAGGTTGTATACCCTTCCTACTTCTTCTCCATTCATTACCCTTAATGACCATTCTCCTTGCATATCTCTTATTGCCTGTTGGGGAGTTGTGCGTGCTGGTTGGCCCAAAATTTTCAAGATATCGTTGGCACTCTGATATCGATCTTTATATTTGGGTTCCAGACACTTATGAATAATTTTTTGCCAATCGTTTGGAACATCCTTACGATGCTTACTTATTTTGGTGAGTTTACCTTTACGAATACGTTTATAATAACCAGGCATATCTTTTTCAAACTCATCGTAGGTACCAAACGGTAAGTTTCCTCGACTAAATACCTCATACATAATCACGCCAAAAGCGAAAATGTCGTTCGTGGGACCCATAATTTTAAAAGCTTGTTGAGGGTTCAATTGCTCAGGAGGAGCATAAATAGCAGTGCCAAAGACATTTTTGGCGTATCCCATCAGGTTTCGTTGGGTTTCTCGTCTTTTTATAAATCCCGCGATTCCGAAATCAGTGAGTTGGGCGCGATTTTCAGGGTTGAATAATATATTTTCTGGCTTTAAATCCTTATGAATAATACCAGAAGTGTGTAAGTCATGCAAGCCACGTAAAATATCAAGCCCCAGTTGGTGAGTTTCATCGTCTTGCCATTCAAAAAGCATCTGATCACGCAGATTTCCTTTGGGACAATACTCCATCACAATAAAAGGGTTACCCTCAATACTGCCCTTGTCCAAACTGTTTACAATGTAATCAGACGCAATTTGTCCCGCCTCAAATTCCCGCTCAAAACGCTTACGAATCTCTTTGTGTTCATCAGGCAGTACTTTTCGCATTTCTATAACCTTGAGCGCATATTGATTTTTTTGTTGGTCTTCGGCCAGATAAACCAGCCCATAACCTCCCTTATCGATGCTACTAACGATCTGGTAGTTACTTTTGATACCTGCGATTTTGTCTCCTTTATGTAAATCTACTGCTTGAGGTACAACCTCCTGATTTACAGCGACTTTATTTTTGGTGACAGTAACAGCCCGGCTAAGATCATAGCCACATTTAATACATTTTGAGGCATCATCCTGATTATAGTATCCACAATGTGAACAAATTTTCATGGCTAGTGGGTCAATTTTGTTTGTTAAATATGGTAAAAAAGGTTCGGCAGGTGTTTATTTTTCACGAAATACAAAGAGCTTGTTGCCGATAATAATCATATCGCCGGATTGGATAGGGGTACGTCCTCGTACCTGGATAAAAGTAAAGCCATTAGAGCTTTGGTCTTGCACATACCATTGACCATCTTTATATTCTATTTGCGCGTGTTGGCTACCTGAAATACTCTTGTTTTGGGCATCCAGATTTTGACGATTCAAAACGATTTCTTCGCCTTCAAATGGAATAACCGTTTTACCTTTATCAGTGACTAATTCAAATTTTTTAGATTCACCAATCCCGGTTACTTCCCAAGGATCCAGGATGGTTTTGTGACGTGGCTCTATGGGTGCATCGTCTGCTTCTTCGAAGCCTTGAGTAGCGTGTAAGTCCTCTTCAGCACTTGGTTGGGTGGCATCTGCGGCATTATCAAACCCACAATTAGGGCAAATCAATTGATGAGGGCGAAGCGGATAACGGCAACTTTTACAGCTTAGATCATTACTTTCTCCTTGCACTGAGAGTCCTCCTGATTTACGAGATTCATCCAAAAAGGGCTGATCAGAAGTTTTGCCTTTAATAGTTTGCTTGGATTTTCGTTGATGGGCAACCTGCTCTATACTTCCAGTGGTGGTATGAGGAATGCTTCGGGAAGAACTTGTCCTGATAATTTTTTTTGCATCCTGAAGATTTGCACCACATTTGGCACAACTTGCACTGGTTTCATCGTTAATGTATCCGCATGTATTACATCTTAGCATTTATCAGTTCCTTTCTGGTTTAGTGTTCTATGCTTTATTGTTGTTTATCGTCTTCCATTACTTGGATTGAGTGCCCAGTACCTCATTTTTTCCTGAATGATTACCAGATTTGCTTCTACTCGCTCAATAGTGTTTTTAGTTCGTTCGTATTCTTCAACTGTATTAGGTGCTCTAAGCTTGTTAGTCCCCTCTATTACTTTGTTGCTCAAAAGTGGGGAGGCAATTTCGTCAGTGAGGCGTTGTTCCAGCGCCTTGAGTTTGGTCAAATCGCCTGGAACATCTTTATACTTAATTTTGAGTTGTTGTATTTGTCTTTTTACCTCTGCCTTTTCGTTTAATAATTTGCCAAGTTGCTCTGCCAATGCTTTTACCAGCACTGGATTTACTTCTGGCCTATTCGTTGTGCGCTCACTATCTTCTGAATTTGGAACTATTGCCAGATTAGTAGAATCAACTTTCTTCTCTACAGTATCTTGTTTTGCCTGCTTTTTCTTCTGAAAATTCATCCAAATTTGCCTTAGTTTTTCACTATCTAAAGCTTTAGCACCACCTGCTAAAGCACTATCAGCCGCACTGGATTTACTAGATGAATTAGAGATGCTTCGAGTGAGCAGAAAGATGCTAAAAAATAAGATAACCAATGAAACTCCCCAAAGAACGCCTTTCTGCATTGCCAACTTATCTTTGACTTGGTCGGCAGTATCACGGTAAGTACTTTCAGTGGTTGCCGATGTTTCCAATACATCCATGAGCAACACTGTAATATTATCACCACCTCCAGCAAGATTCGCCTGATTGACTAATTCTTGACAGGTAGTGGCTGTATCCTGGTGTTGATTCATGATGTTTTCTAGTTCAGCATCATCCAACATTCCATTAAGACCATCACTGCAAAGCATCAAACGGTCACCTGCTTGCAGAGCCAAGGTTTTAGTATCTGGTTTAGGAGCATTGGTAGGGTCTCCAAGACTTTGAGTAATAATATTGCTTTGAGGGTGCACCCTGGCTTCTTCGGGGGTAAGGTGGCCATTGAGTACCAGTTGCCAAACCATGGAGTGGTCGTCAGTAGCAGGGCGTAACTGCTTGCCAGCACGATGCAAATACACTCGACTATCACCTGCCCAGGCAACATATGCTTTGTTACCAATTACCCAAGCGAGTACTCCAGTAGTACCCATTCCCTCAGTTTGAGGATGTTTTTTGGAGTGCTCTAGTATGTTTTGATGAGCCTTTTGCAGTACTTTGACCAAAAACTCTTTGACTCCTTTGCTTGAATCGGGGAGTGTTTGTACTTGTTGAAACATGGTTTTGGCGGTAGTCACCATAATTTCAGAAGCTACTTCTCCGGCATTGGTACCTCCCATACCATCGGCTACTACCATCACGCAACCCAGTTTACCTAGCTTGAGCGCGTGTTCATCAAACTCCCAATCATTTCCCTGTATGTTTTGGCAGATTACAAAGTTATCCTCGTTATGTTCGCGGGCTTTGCCAACATCGGTTCTACCAAACAGATTTACCAGGGTTTCTGCTGCCGTATTTTCCTCACCTAGTTCAGATATGTAATTTGTTACGCTCAATGTATTTCTGTAGTCTTTTTAATAAAAGATATTTTTGATTTCTAATTTCTATTAATTTCTCAAATAATCCAAAACTCCCTTCGCTCTTTAATTATTGCGTTTGCCTCGGTTTCTCCTTCGCCTCTTTTTTCGTTTACTTCCATTGTTTGCCTCAGTCTTTATGATGGTAAGTTTGCTGGTAAATTTGTTTTGAAACGCAGTCAACTCCCATTTTTTCTGATTGTTTTCTACTCGGTTAAAAAGTGCCACCAAGCGATAATTAACAGTACCCATTTCAAAGTTTTCAGAAAAAAATGCTCCTCCCACAATTTTATCAGGTAATTTCATTCTTTTCAGTGCTCCTTTGGTTCGGGCATCGTTCCAATCTACATATTGTTTAGTAATAGACATTTTTACTGGAGTATTGCCACTCATAGGCTCATTGTCTGTGGTATAGAAGGTAACCATAATACCCAATTTGGGTATTTCGCCTTTGTGTAGTTTTACTGAAGGTGTTTTGCCTGGAAGTTTATAATAAGCTAAATTATTTTGAGGAATAGAATCAAACTTAATTCCTTTGAGTTCTTTGTATTTGCAATTGCATTCATGATAACCATAATAAAAATTGGCCACTTTGGTACTTCCTTGAGTAGGTTTGAGCGAATCAGCAGCAAGTACTTTGTAGCTCTTATCTACCATCCAGGGATAGAGTACTTGTTTTTCGGTCCAGAGTACATTTTTCGCCATGACACCTATGCCATAATGACGACCAAAATATTGTTGATTGCCCCGACCAAAAGATACCCCTTCATCATCGGTAAGATAATAATCTTGCTGAATCACTCTGAATGCCTTGTATAATGCTTTCTTGACAATGCTAGTGCCCGATACAAAGTTTTTCAAAGGCTTCAGTTTAAGCGTTGTGTCTCGGGTTTGCCCAATGGATATTGAGGCAATTCCGACGAAAACAAACAGGGCAATTAATCCTTTTTTCATAGTGTTGTTATATGTTGTTGTAGTATTTGGTATTTATAGTTTATGTGTATATGGTTAGGGTTTATGTATCAATTTTAGTTCTTTATTGTATGGCCGATATCGGGATGATATTTCCAGTAACGCCCCGTCCCGCCGAAATAATACCTACCACGAGTAGCTTGCCGTCTTCTATCACAAAGGTAGGGCCACCAGAGTTGCCAATATCAAAACTTCGCCCAGTAATGGTAATAGAATTATTGACCAATCCATTTTGTCCTACTTCACTTTTACTATACACTGGGTTGAGCTGGGCACTATTTTGTAAAGAAAGGCCAAAAGGAAAACCCAAGGCATGCAACTCTGTGCCTCTTTTAAGAGAGTTGGATAGACTTGCGTTAGATTCTAATACACCTTGTTTGTTTGTGTTAAAAACTGCCCAATCGGTGCCATTGCCTAGTTTTCCGCGTTTAATGACAAACTCATCGTCCGCAATATTTACGGTGTAAGGTTGATCTTTGGAGCGGTCTACGGTGAAATCGTGATTCTGAAATTTGATTTTTTTTCCAGTAGCCGATACTGCCACCATATTGGCGATCACTTTACCACCATTGTTGGTATAAGTGTTCAATACCATCATCGGGTCGTCTTTATCTTTGAAGTAATACCAGGGTTCTATTACATGGCGAGCTGTTACAAATCGTCCATCATTGAGCAAGAAACCAGTACCCGACCATAGTTCATTTTGCGCAGTTATCTTTTCTTTTGTGCCATCTGGATAAGTCACATCCAACGAAGTAGCAGAAATAAAAAATACATCTGCTTCGGCTTGCTTCAGCAACTGTTGAATGTCCGCGTTATTGTCGTTGCTTACTACCGTAGTATTGTTGTTGTTCTTGGCCAATTTGGCTGCTCTGGCTTTTAATTCTCTGATTTTTTGTTCAAATGACTGTTTTACGGCAATCATTTGATCTTTAGTACTTGAGAGCTCCTCCCGTACTCGGCGATTGTTTTTATGAGCAGCGTTTAAAGAGTCTACAATAGTATTGTTGGCGGTTTTTAAGCCATTGATGGCAATTTCTTGTTGGGCAATGGTATTCTTATTCTTGTTGATTACTTTTCCCTGATTAGAAATGATGTAAGAAGCTACTGCGATACTGGCAATCAGTAAAAACAGCAAAGATAGAAAAGCATTCTTGTAGGGTTTCACTGCCTGTTTGATGACTAGGTTCATTCGATTGGTTAGGCCTAATTTGGAAGTACCTGTGGGAGAAACATTGAATAATAATTTGGGCCCTTCCATAGAGAGTTGAATCTCGTCACCGTTGGTCAAATACCACTGTTCAGCCACAGGGCGCCCATTGATAAGGGTCGGGTTGGTGGCTGATAAGTTTTTGATAAATATATCTTTTCCCTGGCGTTCGATAGCGGCATGCTTACGACTGACTGTATCACAACTGTCATCAAATTGGATCACACAACCTTTATCCCGTCCCAGTTCAATGTAAGGAACCACAATTTTTTCGTAGGTCCCTGCCGGATGGTTATCAGTATTGGTCAAATGTTGTAATGTGTAAATAGGAACATTGGCTCCTCCCAGAATTTTTAGTCCGGTGGCAAACGCCTGAGTTGCTCTGTTAGGTTGAGCTTTACTGCCAGTTGTTGTCAGGGTTTGTTTCTTAGTCATACGCAATTACTTTGTAGTCCAAATGTTTGGTTGTATTGATTGGCTTCGTTCAAATACTGAAACTTATACACCCAAACATTGATTGAGTAGCCAGTAGCTACCTACGTTTTTTTTGATTCCTTCTTTAGGTTTGATTCCCTTTTGGGGTTTGATCCGTTGAGTTATTATTCATCACAGTTTTGTACACAGTTGCCATAGCGGTTGATGTATATTCTTTGACCACGATAAGTTACTTTAGCCCTTCCATTGCTAAAATTACCAGGCTTACTGAATTTATAACGAATAACGAGGTTTCCTCTGCGATTGATGTAACCCCATCTACCATTCATTCTTACTGCGGCCAGACCTTCGTGAAATGGCCAGGCACTCTCAAATTGGGGACGAATGATTTCTCTACCTTTACGATCCAGGTACCCCCATCTGCCGTCCTTTTGTACTAAATAGCCATTAGGATATTTTTCTTTATAGCTATATTCGTTGTTGAAGCGATTTCTTTGATTATTACGCTTGTACTGAAATTTCTTTTCAAACTCTTTTCCAAATTTTTCGTATTCCTTGCCCATCTTCTTGCCCATCTTTTTCCCCCAGGCTTCAAGCTTCTTCTTATCTCCTCCATTTTTTTCAATTTCTTTGATCAAATCCACAATTTCATCCGATAAATCAATTTCGATTCCTTTGACACGAGATTTACCAGTTTTATCTATCACCAAGCCTTTATCAGATATAATAACTTTGGGTGCCGGTGGTTTGGGTGTAGCAGGAGGAACGGTACCTTTTTTATTTTTCTCCTTTTCAAAGACCTCAAAATCATCAAATAGTTGCTTATCTTTTATCTTTTTCTCTAGAATTTTGGTTTGCTCTTTGAGTTTTTCTTCCAATAAACGCAACTTTTCCTGTTGATCTTTGGCTTTTAAATCTTGATCTTCGTTGTCGTCAGGATCAACATTGGCATCCACTTGTTCATCTTTTTCCTCTTTCTTTACCTCCTTTTCTTCATTGCGACCATCTACTTTTACATCAGTATTGACTTTTGTTTGGAGAGTATCATTGAATTCGTTGCCATTATCGGCCAAAATATTTGCTTTGTTACCACTAGCATTTCCTCCCTTTCTGGTATATTCCCGGCCTATCAAACCCACCAACAACAACAGTACAATGCCTAAAAAGATGTAAACGTTACGGTCAAAAGTGCGTTTACCTTTTTTCGCGACAGCTTTTTTCTTCTTGAGGTCTACTGCTTCGGTTACCCTTTCGGAACGCACTGGAGGGGCATCCGCTATTGCTTCAGCATCTAATTGCAAATCAGGATGAGCATCCGTTTTGTGTACTGGAATGTCAGTATCATCATTATCGGCTCCTTCGCCAACTTTTACCTGATCGTTAGGATGCTTTACCGATCGCTCTGATGCTGTAGGGAAAATGGTTTCCTTATAATTGGTGATTTTCTCAAAATCCTGCCATTTGCCTTTATCGAGATAAATGAGCGTTAATTGATGTATTTGTTCGGCAGTGGGGCGCTGGGAAGGCTCCAGGCTCATACAAGCTTGTACAATTTGATTAAATTCAGGAGAGTAGATTTCAGGAAGTTCTGGTACTGCCGACCCTGTCAACAAAGATTGCCCTCCGTGACCCATCCAGGGAACTTCATTGGTGCTGAGTTCATATAACATGACACCAAAAGAAAACATATCACTGGCCGGAACACTTTTGGGACGGCTGCTAAATTTTTCGGGAGGTGCATAAGCAATTGTCAATGAATTGGAGGAAGAAGTACTACGCGTACTTCTCATCATCGTATGGCGCATGCGACTACTAATACCAAAGTCAGACAAAAGGTACTCGTCTTTGGCTGTAATGAGTACATTGTCTGGTTTAATATCCTGATGAAGCACCACTGGTGAGCGTTGGTGCAAATAAGCCAATCCATCGGCTACATTGACCATCATCAATGCCAGGGTTTCTTCTTTAAGGGTGCCTTCGCGGAAAAGTTTCTTGGTAAGAGAGCCTTTTTCACAAAGAGGCATTACCAAATAAGGTGAACCTTCAGCAATATCGAAATAGTTGGGTTTGAGTAAGTTTTTATGATTTAGCGGTAGGGTAAGAGAGTATTCTCTTCGAAACAGCTCAATACCGTCTTCATCCAATCCGGCACCAGCCGCATAAATCTTAAGAGCCAAAATGGTGTTTTCGGCCATTTGATCGACCACCTGCCACACTTCTGAGAATCCTCCCAATCCCAGCAGCTTTTGCAACTGATAACGACCAGCAAATATATCTTGAGGTTTAAATACAGCCATTCTTAAATTTTTATGGTATATATGGTAATCAATCCTTCAATTGAATCACACTCAATATCTTTCAATACACTTTAAAACAAGCTTTACAAATAATCAAATATCAAAAATATAACTACCTAAGTAGATTACATTTTTGATATTGGCAAATACTTCACAAAAGGGCAAGTCTGTCACTTTCAATGAAGCACTTCGCCCTCCAAAGGTTGCATATTTCGATGAAATTTCTTCTAATATAGCAAAAATTATTCAGCTTTTATTCGGACGGTAGGTTGGTAGGGCATTTTTCGAACGGTTTTCAAAGCCGTGATTTCGTTCTTGACTACTTGTCGGGTCTTGAGTACCATTTTGGTTTCGCCTACTTGTAAGGTGTCACCGTCTCCCAGTGCTTGGGGAAAAGATCGCCCAATGGGTTGAGATTGTCCATTGAGATAGACCCCGTTTTTGCTGTCTAAATCTACAATATAAATCTCTTGAGGAGTTACCTTGATCTCAGCATGTTTGCGACTGGCATATTGGTCTTGATTGAGCGCAATATCGGGTATACTCCCCGGAATGGCCCGCCCCAAAATATATTTACCTTCCTTAAGTTCATGCAATAAATTGGGTTGCCCCTCGGTGTGAATGACCAACCAGGCAATGACCATGTCCATACTAGACGAAGTCGAGGGTTGGGTCATTTCTTGGGCAAAAGAAGAGGTGTCTCCCAAAGGGTTTCGTTGTGATTTGAGAAACGAGGAGGGAATACGGTCTTTGTTTTCATAGCCCCACCAAAGGGTTTGGCAATTGGAGCATTGATAATTTTTTTGGTAGCTTACCTCCTGTAAGCAATTGAGACATGTGATGGTATCCATTTTTGTGTGTTAATTTTTTTTAAGCCTATACGACTTTGGTGACAAAAGAATTTTGGTGTTTGATAC
The DNA here is from genome assembly GCA_003483885.1 of Microscillaceae bacterium. Taxonomy (GTDB): domain Bacteria; phylum Bacteroidota; class Bacteroidia; order Cytophagales; family Microscillaceae; genus Microscilla. The sequence continues at coordinate 59,269 of DMXI01000608.1, read as the reverse complement.
TTTGAATGATCGTGATTGTTTCCAGTATATTCGGAAGCATATGTTATGTACGGAAATGTTGAGCAAAAGATAGATGAATTATGACCAAACTAATAAAAACCTACTGGATAGACCGTTATGACCATATTTTGAGCCTTGAAGAAGTTGAAAAAGTAGACTTAATGAGCATCGTAGATGTGAAAGATTCCTTAGCATTACAAGAAAAGTTTTTGAACGAAGAAGAGAGACTTTGGGCCTTTGTGAAAGCCTGGATCGAGGTAATGCAAGTGCATCAAATTAAGTTGTTTATTCGAAAAGATGGACTGAATGATCATGTGCCCATATCAGCCGAGCAGCAAGCGGTTTATGATTGGTTGGACAAAGCATCTATTATAGATATTGCATTAAATGCTCAAGGAATGCAGCGGTTAGAAGCTATATTAAAATTAGGAGTGCGAGAAATATTGACTGTAACTATACAGGCAAACGATAACCTGCTAAAGACAGGTTTTGATATGGCGCTTTTTATGCAAAACATTGAACAACCAACTCTAGAAAAATTATTGGATCAAACAGGTGTATATTGCCTCAATGAATTTGAAGAGGAAGGTTTTTGGGAAGAGGTGGAAGATATTGTGATAGAATACCAGCAAAGAAAAGCCAAAATCTCAGGAGCTGTTTTTGGGATGGCCATTGGGGACGGGTTGGGCTATCCAGCGGAGTTTTTAAAACGAGAAGAAATTCAGGCAAAATTACTTGAGAATGGTTTTTTGCATCCTGATGACGCTTTTATTCAGGTAACCGATGATACCCAAATGGCTTTGGCAGTAGCTAAAGCGGTGTACCATTGCGAAGATCTGGAACCAGCCCCGCTAGAAGAAAGTTTGCGAAAATACTTTATAGAATGGCTAAATGATCCGACAAACAATCGAGCGCCTGGAATGACTTGTTTGGCAAGTTGCGAAAGACTCGAAAAGGGATTATCCTGGCTAGAGGCCACCGATAAAAGCTCTAAAGGCTGTGGCGCTAATATGCGGGTATTGCCTGTAGGTTTTTTTAGTTTTAGCGAAGAAGTGATTCCTGAGGTGGCTCAGTTTCAAGCGGCCATTACTCACGGACACCCTACAGCTTTGGTAGCATCTGAGCTAACGGCCATCACGGTTTATAAATTGCTCAATGGTACTACGCCCGACCAATTGTTGAATGATTTGTTGGCATATGCCGAAGGGCAAAAGTCAAACTATTATGAAGATTACCTACAGCAATTATGGGATCGCCCTCCTTTTAGAACCCCACAGGAATTTATTCAGCTGGGCTGGGAAGAATGTGTGGACAAGCTGAAAGCAGTCCAAAAAGGTTTGTCAAAAATAGATGAAAACGTAGATCCTTGTGCCATTGGCGGAGCAGGTTGGACAGCCGAAGAGTCTTTTGCCACGGCATTGTATTGTTTTTTGTTGAGCCCCGAAAACCCAATCAAGGTTTTACAAAATGCCATTTGTACCTCGGGCGATTCTGACTCCATTGCTTGTTTGGCGGGTGGTTTTGTAGGGGCTTATCTGGGATTCGACGCATTGCCTGCGAATAGAGTGCAAAATATAGAGTATCAGCAAGAGTTGTGGGAGGTGGTCAATTATGAATGGATGAATTATCTTTCTAATAGTTAATGATCAGTGGTAAATGGTTAATTATTGATGTTTAATGATTTCGCGACGCATTGCGAAACAATAGAGCAATGTAACCATAAGCCGAAGGCGTAACAATCTAATAATGCAATAAATGCAACAATGTAACAATAAGGGGTTAGGACTCTTCGATTATTATAAAATATTACTAATTTCAACCCGCTATAATTTATTTACTCAAATAATATAATAAACCAATCTTAATAAGTTCATGAAAAACCTATCGTTAATTTTTTTACTGGTGGGATTGACATTGCCTGGTTTTGGGCAAATCAATGCCAAATTGATGCGTTATATGGATGTATCAGACACCCAAATTGCCTTTGTTTACGGAGGAGATATTTGGGTGGTACCCAAAAGTGGTGGTACCGCCGTGCAAGTGACTCACTCTAAAGGAGAAGAGTCCTGGCCAAAGTTTTCGCCCGATGGCAAGCACTTGGCTTTTACAGCAATATACAATGGTAACACCGATGTATACGTAATGCCTGCCACTGGAGGAGTGCCTACTCGAGTAACTTACCATACCTTTGGTGATCGAATCATTGACTGGCACCCCAATGGTAAACAATTGCTGTTTGCCTCGCGTCGGGAAATGGGACAACGCCGTGCCCAGCATTTTTTCCTGGTAAATAAAGAGGGAGGAATGCCTACCAAACTTAAGATTCCTTATGGCGAACTGGCCAGTTTTTCACCCGATGGTAACTCCTTGGCTTACATTACCAAAATCACCGAAAACTATCCGTTTAAGCGTTACCGGGGTGGTTTAACCTCCGACATTCTCATTTATAATATGAAGAACAATAAAGTGGAGCGCATTACCAAGAATGAGGCCAATGACGGAAAACCGGCTTGGGTAGGCAATAAGGTGTTTTTCCTTTCGGATAGAGGAGCCAACATGCGACGCAATGTGTGGGTGTACGATACGCAAACCAAGCAGATGTCGCAAATCACTAAGTTTACGAAATTTGACATTACCTATTTATCAGCCAGTGCCAAAGAATTGGTGTTTGAGGCGGGAGGTAAGTTGTATTTGATGAATGCAGCCAACCAGCAATACAAAGAGGTGCCCGTGAATGTAGTGAGTGATTTATCAGTAGAAATGCCGCGAAGGGTGAATGTAGGCCGTCGTATCAACAATATGACTGCTTCACCAGGTGGTAAGCGCTTGGTGTTTGAAGCACGGGGAGAGCTATTTAATGTGCCTGCTAAAGATGGGTATACGCTCAATATGACTAAATCGAGCGGTGCTTTTGACCGTGACCCGGCTTGGTCGCCTGATGGTAAGCAAATTGCTTTTTGGAGCGATCGCTCAGGAGAGTATGAGCTATACTTACAGCCCAGCGATGGCTTGAAACCTGCCAAAAAACTCACCAATCGTAAAAAAGGATTTGGCTATACGCCTTATTGGTCACCAAACAGCAAGAAAATTGCTTTTATGGACGAAACCAATACCATTTTTATCATAGATGCTGCCAGTGGTGCAATCTCTAAAGTGGACAATACTGCCTGGAATATTGGACATAATGGTCGTTTTGGTTATCCGCTTTCCTGGTCGCCCGATTCGCGTTGGTTGACTTACAACAAGGGATTGGACAATGCCAATTATGCCATTATGATTTATGATGCTCAAGCCAAAAAAACAACGCAGGTAACCAGTGGTTTCTACAATGATTCTTATCCAGTGTTTGGCACAGAAGGCAAATATTTGTTTTACTTGACCGACCGTAGTTTCTCGCCCAGTTATTCTTCTTTGGACAACACCTGGGTTTATCCTAATTCTACGCAAATAGCCTCTGTTAGCTTAACTAAAAAAATACCTTCACTATTGGCTCCTAAGAACGACGCAGTTTCGGGCAAGAAGCCAGGGAAAGGTGGCCCTAAAGGTGGTAAAAAACCAGGAAAAGGAGGACCAAAAGGTAAAAAAGGCTCCAAAGCGGTGAATATTGATTTCAATGATATGGAAGCCCGAGTAGTGATGTTGCCTCCAAGCGCAGGAAATTATGCAGGTTTGATGCCGTTTAAAGGTAAGCTGGTTTTTGCTAAGTTTCGTAATACAGGTGCCGCTGGTCCCAGGGGTGTAAATTTGATGTACTACGACTTCAAAAAGCGAAAAACCCAAACCATTATGAGTCGAATTGGTGGGGCTACGCCTACGGCTGATAACAAAATGTTGGTAGTAAGACAGCGGGGCAAGATTGGTGTGATCAGAATTGCTCCCAAGCAAAGAATCACCAAGCCAGTGAACACCCAAGGAATGGTGATGAAATTGGTGCCTAGAGAAGAGTGGACCCAGATTTTTAACGATACCTGGCGTCGTCATCGTGATTTCTTTTACGATCCTACTATGCACAAACTCAACTGGAAAGCCTTGAAAAAACAATACGGTGATATGCTCAAGGATTGTCGTACCCGTTGGGATGTAACCAATTTGCAAACCCAATTGGTGTCGGAGCTAAGTGCTGGCCATACCTATACTGGAGGAGGCGATGTAGAACGAGCCCGACAAATTTCTGCTGGTTTACTGGGAGTAGATTGGGAGTTGAATAACAACAAATACCGCATCAAGCGTATTGTGAAGCCTGCCGCTTGGGATACGCAGGTACGTTCCCCTTTTGATCGCCCAGGAGTAGATGTAAACGCAGGTGATTATATTCTCTCGGTAAACGGCCTAGCCTTGGATGCCAAGAAGGATCCTTTTGCCGCTTTTGAAGGTTTATCGGGCCAAACCGTGACTTTGGGCGTGAGCAAAACAGGTAATGAAGCGGATGTAAAACAAGTAGTTGTAAAATGCTTAAATCCTAGACAAGAAAGTAACTTGCGCTATTTGGAATGGGTAGAAAACAACCGCAAAATGGTAGACAAGCTTTCTAATGGTAAACTAGGCTATGTATATATGTCAAACACCGCAGGACAAGGGCAGCGTGAGTTGGTGAGAATGTACTATGGGCAATTGCATAAAAAAGGCTTTATCATTGATGAGCGCTTTAATGGTGGTGGACAATTGGCAGATCGTTTTCTGGAATTATTGAAACGTCCAGTAGTGTACAACTTACACTGGCGCCATGGGAAAGACCACACCAACCCCATAAAAACCAATACTGGTCCTATGGGAATGTTGATCAATGGTTGGGCTGGTTCTGGAGGCGACGGTTTGCCTTGGGCATTCCAAGAACTGAAAGCTGGTCCAATAGTAGGGGAGCGTACGCTGGGTATTTTGGTAGGCCCTGCTACAGGTCACTCTTTGATTGATGGGGGACGTATTACGGTTCCAGGCGCTCGCTTGTATGACAATGACGGACACTGGTTTTGGGAAGGCGAAGGGGTAAGACCTGACATCAAAGTATGGGATGATCCCAATATGTTGATGCAAGGCCGCGACCCTCAAATGGAGCGAGTAGTTCAAGAGGTAATGAAAAACCTTAAGAAAAATCCTCCTAAGATGACACCTGCTCCTCCTTTGGAGAATCGTACCGCGACTGGCCTAAGAAAAAAGTAGTAAAAAATAGAGACTAATAAAATAAGATTTGAAAAGCTCCACATTGGGTTGTGGAGCTTTTTTTATTGATGGTGATTCGCTTAAATACCAACAATGGACTATACATGGTATATATCCTATGCTACATACTATTTTAGGCGTTCTACACAAATAATATTTTGTACAGTATGCCTTATTCCGAATCCTGGGTTTGTCAACAGGTTCTTCCTATCGTACTGATGACAATTTTGAGAAATTGTGGAAATGCAGCCCCAAAAGATTGCTTCAGAATTGTGGATTCAGAGCTTGTTTAAAATTCATCTGTTAGAGCTTTTAAGCGATATTTCCGCTCATAAATTGTTGAATTTATCGTCAATAGCGCTGCTATTCACTCAAAATTAAACGCATCTGAGCAAAAATCTCATCATAAAATCTTCTAAATACGAAAATTTAAACAAGCTCTCAAGACAATATTATATTCCAAATTTCCCTCCCACAATTCTTCGCAAATAACAGCGCTCTTAAGTTGTCATCTCCATTGATGTGGTTTGGGTACCAAAAAAATTAGTTCTCAGAATGACACTGAACCCTGATGTCTGGGTTTTGTCACTCCGAACTTGTTGAGGAGTCTGCTTAAAAGACAACTACCAGATGCCTCGGCAAGTTGAAAATGCCGATGTATCGGTGCTCGGCCTGACAAACATGTATGTCATCACTCTTGATGTGTTTTGGGTACCAAAAAGTTAGGACTACTGATGACAACCTTAGAAAATTGTGAAAATGCCACCCTAACAGGTTGCCACAAAGTTTCGGATTTAAGTAGTGGGTTTACACCTAAATTCAGCCGAAACCTTTCGCAAACAACAACCCGCGTATGTCTCTGCGAGGAAAAAACGTCAACTTTTTGGAAGCATTGAGTACTTCAATACGTTTTTGACGCGGCCGTCTGTCATCTTCGTTGGTGTATTTTGAACAAAATATTAGGTCTTGGGAGGACAGCTCCAGGAACTGTAATCTAAACCCTACTTCACCACAAAATTCACCATCAAAGGCAAATGATCAGAAATGTCCCAGGTATCTTTTTGGCCAATAGATTTATTTAGCAATTCCACGTTTTTTGAGAAAAAGATATAATCAATGGTACGATCAGGCTGCTTTACCTTAGGGTCATTAGGAAAATGCGTAAACCATTCAGCTCGACGGCTTCCAGTAGTTTGTGCGGCACTGGGTACTGCTTGATAATCTTTAAAAAATGAAGCAATTTCGGTTTCAGGCTTGTAGTATTGTTTCTGATAATCAGTCAATTCTTTGTAAGCTTCGCCAGGAGGTAAGAGGTTAAAATCGCCTCCAATCACCCAGGATAAACCTTGCTTTGTACGTGCTTTGAGCATTTTGTCGAGCATGGCTACTTGTTGCTCCATGGTGTTGGAGCCTTGAGCAAAAGCCGAAAGGTGGGTGTTCATCACTATCAAATCTCTGCTGCCTTCTACCGGAAATGTAGTTTCTAAAATGGCGCGTTTGAGATAGAATTGCTTCACCAAAGCGTTCATATTCTCGATCAAAGGTAATTGATGGCGGGTACCTTCCTTGATTTTGTATTTCGAGATGGTAGACAATTTCATGCCTACCGAACCCATCACGTTAGGGTCAGGCACAAAAGAGGCTTTCCAGTAAAATGAGGAGCAATGACAACCATAATCTTTGCTAATGAGCCCTAATAAACGTTTGAGTTGGTCTTCTTTGTTGGTTCGTTTGGCTCCCTCGTCTACTTCTTGTAATAAGATAATGTCAGGATCTTCTTGTTGGATAATGCGTGCTACTTCGTTGATGGTTTTGGCAATGGCTTTTTTGCTAGGCTTTTTGTCAGGCCCAGAGTTATCGATAAGATCATAAAAGAACACATAGTCTTTGCTTGCCATATATTGTACATTCCAGCTTAAGATTTTTACCTTTTGTCCAGCTTTGAGAGTAGGGGTACTTTCGCTACAGCTAATCGTTTCTTCTTGCACATCTTTGGGGTGGTAAGTCGAGAAATATCCCCAAATAAATAATCCCGTAATGAGTACCAATAAGGGTAGCATAATCCATTTCAATAATATTCTGATAAGCTTTTTCATTGTAGTAGATAGTAGTTTATAGTGGGTAGTTCGGAGTTTTTAGTCAACAGTCCATAGTCGACGGTCCACTGTCTATAGTTATGCGATGCATCGCGGAACAATAGAACAATGTAGCAATAGAACCATATTGCGAACTCGCTATCAACGCATCATTTCCCGCAGTACCGTAAGCGATTTTACTTCACCAAAACCACTGGTGTGTACCCGGTAATACTCCAGAAACAAATCTATAACGTATCCGCGAATATTGGGAGAAACCTGGATAATTTCTTCGAACTTACTGTTCAATAGTTGCTCTACCTCTTGTTTAATTTGCGAAGTAAGTGAAGGAGGAAAGCGTAGCGGTTTATATTCCTCGATTTGGGCTAACAATACTTCAGCCGATACTGGGTCGAAACCAATAAAACGAGGAATCTTGGCCAAAAACTGGAGATGAAATCCGTGGTAGTTGTCTTTGGCATCGTCGAACCACACCAAGGTTTGAAACAAGAAGTCAAATAGCAATTGATTGTGTTCTTCGTCGCGAAGTACTTTGCCCAATATTTCGGCAATGAACAAAGCCATCGTGGATTTCTGAAAATCAAAAGGGATATTTTGGAAGGGTACCTGGCAACGGGCTTCTGAAATTCGCTGAATGCCTGAATGTTCTTTTTTGTAATATACCACCAGGTCTAACAGGGTCAAGGGTTGGTACAAAGCGATTTTACTCCCATTTTTATTAGAACGAACCCCATTGACTATGTAGGTTTTCATCCCCATAGCCTCGGTAAAAATTTTGACAATGATGGAGGTTTCGCTATAGCGGGTGTAGCTTATGACAATGCCTCGGGTTTTTTTTAGCACAAGTGTGGGTGATTGGTTATAACAACAAAATTAGCAGATCAATACTAAATATATCAAAAAGATTTCAATTGTTGTATTGCTACATTGTTCAATTATTGTTTTTTTGAATAACAATCAATTGACAAGCTTTGCTTAAACAATGTAGCAATGTAACCATTAAACAATAGACATTAGGCCGTTTCCATTTTTTCGCTTTCAAGCCCTAATTCCTGCATGCTTACTTTGCGCATTTCTACCTTACGAATTTTACCTGTGACTGTCATTGGAAATTCATCGGTAAACTTGACATAGCGAGGTATTTTGAAATGGGCAATTTTACCTTGACAAAAAGCTTTAATATCTTCCAACGTAAGTGTTTTGCCTTCTTTGAGCTTTATCCAAGCCATAATTTCCTCCCCGTATTTTTTATCAGGAACCCCAATCACTTGCACATCGCTAATGTCGGGATGGGTATACAAAAACTCCTCAATCTCACGAGGGTACACATTTTCGCCCCCACGAATGATCATATCTTTGATGCGCCCTACAATGTTGATGTAACCATCTTCGTCAATGGTGGCCAAATCCCCCGTATGCATCCAGCGGGCATTATCGATGGCTTGGCGGGTTTTTTCTTCGTCGTTCCAGTAGCCCAGCATCACACTATAGCCTCGAGTGCATAATTCGCCCGCGGTGTTTACTGGATTTACTTTGCCCGTTTCAGGGTCAATGACTTTTACTTCCAAATGAGGATGAATTTGCCCTACCGTGCTCACTTGTTTTTCTAAGGGAGTACCTATGCGGGTTTGGGTACTTACGGGGCTGGTTTCGGTCATTCCATAGGCAATTTGTACCTCGTTCATATGCATTCTGGATTGTACCTGTTTCATGACCTCAATAGGGCAAGGTGAGCCAGCCATAATGCCAGTGCGTAAGCTACTGTAGTTGTGTTTGTCAAAGTTAGGATGCTCTAGCTCGGCAATAAACATGGTAGGCACTCCATAAATAGCTGTAGCCTTTTCTTGCTCAGCGGCTTGTAGTACTTTATCAGGCTCAAAGCCTTCACTAGGGTAAATCATCGTGGCACCGTGGGTAATGCATCCCAGATTACCCATGACCATGCCAAAACAATGATACAGTGGTACTGGAATGATTAAGCGGTCTTTTTCAGTAAAGTTCATCGTGCGAGCTACGAAATAACCATTGTTCAAAATATTATGATGACTCAAGGTAGCTCCTTTGGGGTAGCCAGTAGTACCACTGGTATATTGTATGTTAATGGGTTCGTCAAAGGCCAATCCCGCTTGCTGCACCGCAAGTGTTTCTGTGCTTGTATCTTCGGAAAAGGCTTCAATGAAATACGACCAGGGATACATTCCAGGGGAGTCGTCAGCATGTAAGCGAAGGACGGTTGTAAGCTGGGGTAATTCTTTAGACTTGAGTTGTCCAGCAGGGCAGGTGTTTAGCTCGGGGGCCAGTTCATACAACATCTGGGTGTAGTCCGATTGCTTGAATTGGTCAGCGGTTACCAACATTTTGCACCCCGACTGATTTAGGGCATACTTTAATTCATGTACCCGATAACTTGGATTGATATTTACTAAAATGGCTCCAATTTTGGCCGTGGCTATTTGGGTTACGAGCCACTCATAGCGGTTAGGAGCCCAAATCCCAATGCGGTCTCCTTTTTGTAAACCAATGGTCATAAATGCTCGAGCGCATCGGTTCACCTCTTGTTGGAGTTGTTGGTAAGTCCAGCGAATGTCTTGGTGGTATACAATGAGGGCGTCATTATTAGGGTATTGAGCTACGGTTTGGTCAAACTGGTCGCCAATGGTAATGCCCAACAAAGGTGTATTGCTGATGCCACTGAGGTAGCTTAATTTAAGAGGGGTGTTTTCCATTGCAAATATTATTTGGGATATCTTATTATATAAGAATGAAAATAGTAATTATTTAAGGAAAAGAAAAAAGGATATGAAAGGATTCAAAAATGAATTGACTGATAATTACTCAGGGGATGAATTTTATTGAATTTTTACTTTTAAAAAAGTAGGCGACATGTTTTAGTAAATTCAATTTATTACTAACTTTAATAAATTTACCTTTTAATATTACTAACTTATAATCAGTTAATTAACCAAAAAAGATAAGATATAATACACCAACATGTTTTTACTACACCGGGCAACCCTAAACTTATTATTTGTATTGCTGGCCGTCTTCGTCATGGGGTGGTTGTTCTCGGATATTGTCATATATCTGCTCATCTCGTTGGTGATTTCTTCAATTCTGCGGCCCATTACTGACTACATTACCAGTATTGAGGTCTTTAAAATAAAAATTCCCCGCAGTATTGCCATCTTTTTCTCCTTTGCGTTGCTGGCCACAAGCCTCTCTTTATTCTTGCTATTATTTGCACCTATTATTACCGATCAAGTACGCCTCTTGAGCGATCTGGATTACTCTAGCTTGCTAAAACAAGTGCAAGAACCCATGACTTCGGTAGAGGTTTTTCTGATTAAAAATTTTCAGTTGGATCAAAAACCTGGTTTTTTGCTCAAAGACATTACCCAAAACCTGATTGGCTTTGTAGAAACCATAGATGTAGGAGCATTATTAACGAATGTATTGAGCTTTGCTGGAACGTTATTTATTTATATTCTGGCAGTGAGTTTCATTACTTTTTTCTTTTTGTACGAAAAAGGCCTCATTCGGCAAATGATTTTAGGAGTAGTACCTAACCCTTATTTTGAGGTGGTAGTCACCACGATTTACAAAATAGAGCGGCGTTTGACCAACTATCTCATTGGGCTTTCACTACAAGTCATTGTGATTTTTACCATTATATCGGTGGGTCTTACCATTGCTGGAATTGCTGGAAGATATGCTTTGCTGATTGCCGCTGCGGCTGCTTTATTTAACCTCATCCCTTATTTTGGGCCTACCTTAGGTTTTATCTTTGCCCTGTTTGTGATTATTTCTACCACTACGCTCAACTCAGTGTACGAGGTCACTTCTAACCAATATGCCTGGATTACCTTCAAAACTTTTATTGTGTTTGCCAGTGCCCAGTTGACCGACAATATATTTTTGCAGCCTTTTATTTTTTCCAAAAGTGTAAAAGCCCACCCACTGGAAATTTTCATTGCTATTTTTGCGGGGGCGGCATTATCGGGAGGTTTGGGAATGATTGCGGCCATTCCGGTATATACCATTCTACGTGTATCTTTTATAGAGCTTAGGTTAGGGTATACCCAATACTACATATTCAAGGCCGAATCGGCCAGTTATCAACTTAAGCTTGTTCCTAAACATGAACGAGTGCGCCATAATTTCAAGCCAACCAATCGCAACGGAGAAGTCAAAGACAACTAACATAAACTGATACATTTATGTCTAAAACATCGCCTATTCATCGCTTAATTGCTCATTTTCAGGAGTCGTTTGTCAAGCTACACATCGATGTGCCTCCCAAGGTTTGTGAAGATTATGCGGTGTTTGTACATAGCTGTATGAACAATGGGCGACGTAAGTTTCATACAACTGATCATGTATTGGATGTTTGTGAACAAATGCAGCCCTTGCAAGTATTGGCAGGCCTGTTTCATGATGTAATATATTATCAGGTAGATGGTGGTTTTCCTGCCGAAGCAGAGGAACTGATTAGGTCTATTGTAGACATACATGACGATATCATTGCCATCAAAAAAATATTACCAACTGATTACCCAAGCAGCCATTATGTGAAAATTTGCCTGGATGTATTTGCTTTTAAGTCAGGCCAAACCTTAGGCATCCACGGAGGCTTGAATGAGTTCTTGAGTGCCTGGGTGGCAGTTAATTTCTTGGGTGATTTTCTCAAAGCTAAGGATTTGATCACGATTGCGGCTTGCATTGAGGCTACCATTCCTTTTCGCCCCGAAGATGAGCAAGGAAAAAATTGTTTGGATCACCTAGAGCAGCGCATCAATGATTGTTACGCGAGTTATAAACTACAATTGGCTCCAACAGAGGTAGGCCAAATGGTGAAATTGGCAGCAGGAGTGGCCAACCGTGATGTGGCCAATTTTGCCGAGCTTGACCCAGGCAAGTTTTTAGACAACACCTGGATTTTGCTGCCTGAAACCAATGAAATGCTTTGGAAACCAGGGGTGTATTTCAATGCTGATTATCGCAAGGCGCTCATGAAAATGGAAGGATTTCTTTCTTTTCTCAACCCTGAGAATATTTATCATGGATACCAAGATGAACCACAACCTGAGGTATTGGCAGAGATGAAGTCACAAGCCAAAAAGAATGTAAAAACGGCCAATCAATACTTGCAACTGAAGATTTTGGGGATTGCCATTATAGAAGCGCTGGCAATGGCTACGGGCGGAGATGGACCCATCTCTATGTTTTTGGGCGATGTACGGATATATGACGAAATTGAACGAGCGGAGGATTATTTGCCCCCAGTAGAACTCTCAGAGGTTTTGGATTATAATGATACGCTTTATCGTTTGTTGGAGTATGGACGTGCCAGTGCCACCAGTTTTGATATGAAAAATTCCCCTATTGCGTCTTTTGTTTATAAGTGTTTGGGCGATGCCCAATCGACGCAGGCGATGGAACTTGCCCGTCAAATGTTTGCCGAAAAAATTACCCCCGAAATGTTTTTACGCTCGCTCAATCGCAAACTGGTGAGTGATTTGGCCCAGGCTTGTGCTATGTTGGCTACTACCCGTAAGAAGGAGTTTATGAAATGGGTATAATTTAAGTGAAAAGCTAAAAGTGAAAAATGAAAAGTTGGCGCGAAGCAGAGATTAGTCCACAGTCGACGGTCAATAGTCCATAGTTTTGCGATGCATCACGTAACAATAGAACAATGCAACAATAAGCCGAAGGCGAAACAATGAAAAAAGTTAACCATTCACCATTAAATTATCATATTTGCAAAAGAGAAGGTTCCGCTGCGCATCGCGAAACAATAGAACAATAAGCCGAAGGCGTAACAATGAAAAAAATTAACCATTCACCACTAATCATTTACCATCAAAAAAATAATTCATCAATTCACAATTTATAATTGACTATGGGGGTGATATTTTAAAGTTGAGGACATTTATAGATGGGAATTAACCTCTATAGACTTGACTATGAAAATACCTGAACTATATGATTTAGAATATGAACGACTTTCCGCCCTTAAATCTTACTCCATTCTAGATACGGTCTCCGAAAAAGATTATGATGAGATTACTGCGATCGCTTCTGAGATTTGTCAAACGCCTATTTCTCTGATTAGTTTTGTAGATGAAAAGCGGCAATGGTTCAAATCTAGCCACGGATTAGAAGTGGGCGAAACCCCGCGGGAACATGCCTTTTGTGCGCATGCCATTCATACCCCTTTTGTCCCATTTGTTGTAACAGATGCCTGGAAAGATGAACGTTTTTTTGACAATCCATTGGTAACAGGAGAACCGGGAGTAGTTTTTTATGCGGGTGTGCCGCTCAATACCACCAAAGGCCTGCCTTTAGGTACCTTGTGTGTGATTGATCATAAACCACGTAAGTTGAGTGAAAAGCAGATGAGTTCCCTGAAAGCCCTGTCTAATCAGGTGGTGAATTTGCTTGAATTGCGAAGAAAAACAATGCAATTGGAGCAAGCCAACCAGGAGTTGTATCATTTTGCTAAGTTAGCCGCCCATGACATCAAAACCCCTTTGAACAACATAGTGATGATTGCTGATGTGTTGTCTCAGTCTGCCAAACAAAACTTTAGCATTGAAGAAGTAAATTTGGTAGATATGATTGGGGTGAGCTCGCGAAGATTGGGAAATATGATTGATAGTTTGTTGAAGTATTACCAGGGAGATGCAGCGTCTAAAGCGCAAACCAGTGTAGTGAATGTAGCAGATATGATCCATCAACTGAATGATTTGTTAAGCCCCAACGAAAATACTTACATTAGATTTCACGCTCAGGTAGACACCATTGAAGTAAACAAAACAGTGATTAATCAAGTGCTCCTCAACTTGATCAGCAATGCTATCAAATACAATGATAAAGAAAGGATTACTATAGATATCTCAATTGCGCTGGACGATGAAAACAATTATAAATTCAGTGTTAAGGACAATGGTAGAGGGATTTCGCCAGAAGCCCAGGAAAAAATATTTGAAATATTTACGGTAAATAGTCAGGCCGATCGGTTTGGCAACCAAGGCACAGGGATTGGTTTGGCCACAGTAAAAAAATTAGTGCATCGTTCGGGAGGAAATATTTGGGTAAAATCTGCACTAGGTTTTGGAGCCACTTTTACCTTTACGATTCCAGCACCTTCTGCTGAACAACGACGAGCTTAAGTAGTGTAATAGTCCACAGCATTCAGTCCATAGTCCACAGTCCAATGCTGTTTCCTTAAGAATTATCGGAGCAAATTCGTTGCTTCGCTCGCGGGTGGGTAGACAGCATGGAAGGAGGGTGCATTGGCCTTGTGCGGTGGCATATGCTGTCTAGGCTTTTTTCCTTTATTTTTTGGCCTCAAAAAATGAAGCCACCGGAGGTAGCTAAGCCAAAATCAGCTGAAATTAGCTTCTTAACCCTATGTAGAATTTATTTTGTCAGCTGAAATTAAAACAATCACGAGGCGATTATTAACGATAATGCATGGTCTCACTAAGGAAACAGCATTGGTCCATAGTCCACAGTCGATTCGGGTAAATGTTTACCTGTTAATCACTGTAAGCCAGTAACTTAAGATCAAAGTTGTTTGCTTGTTTTATTTTTAAAAGGATTTTGGTTTTGCTTCATCATCGACTGATAATCAAGTACTAGCATTGACTAAAATCACCACGGTTTATTGAGATAAAAAAGACCGAATCAATACCTTGGTTCGGTCTTTGGATTTTTACTGATTAAAATAAGAACTCGTCCCGCTTTTTAGTGACTTGAAAAATTGGCTTATCATATTACATTGAGCAACTCTACACTAATGACCACACTAAAGTATAAGCGGGAAGAGTTCCTGAATTTTTTTAGGTGATGTTTAAGATATAAAACCCAGCCAAGCCTCCTCGGCCGGGTTATTCAAACAACTAAACCACTACAACCTCAGCCTTAGTCATGATTTTTTCTACAACCTCTGGATTGAGTAAGGTACTGATGTCGCCAAGGTTAGATGTATTGTTTTCTGCAATCTTGCGCAAAATTCTTCGCATAATTTTACCCGAACGAGTCTTTGGTAAACCAGGAACTACCAATATTTTATCAGGTTTGGCAATGGGGCCAATGATCTTATTAATGGTACTGGTGATACTTCGCTTAATTTGCTCCTCATCGTGGTTGGCTGCATCGGCTTCGCACACAATGTAAGCATAGATTCCCTGCCCTTTGATGTCATGCGGGAATCCTACTACTGCCGATTCGTTCACCAATGGGTGCTCGTTGATGGCGTTTTCTATTTCGGCAGTTCCCAAACGGTGTCCCGATACGTTGATTACATCATCTACTCGGCCTAAAATACGGTAGTAACCATCCTCATCGCGACGACAACCATCCCCGGTAAAGTACAAACCTTTGTAAGTAGAGAAATAAGTTTGACGACAACGTTCATGGTCACCATAAGTCGTGCGAATCATAGAAGGCCAAGGGTACTTGATACACAAGTTGCCTTCTATACCATTGCCTTTCAGCTCGTTACCTTCATTGTCTACCAATATGGGCTGAATACCAGGCAAAGGCAAAGTAGCATACGTAGGCTTGGTAGGAGTAATACCGGGTAGGGGAGAAATCATCATTCCGCCCGTTTCGGTTTGCCACCAGGTATCTACAATGGGGCAGCGTCCTTTACCAATGTGGTCATGGTACCAGTGCCAAGCTTCTTCATTGATAGGTTCACCTACAGTTCCTAATACTTTGAGTGAGCTTAGGTCGTACTTATCTACATAATCTAAGCCTTTGGCTTGTAACGCACGAATGGCAGTAGGGGCGGTGTAAAACTGATTTACTTTGTGTTTTTCTACTACTTCCCAAAAGCGACCAGCATCGGGGAAAGTAGGTACTCCTTCGAACATCATTGTAGTGGCTCCAGCCAAAAGCGGCCCATACACAATGTAAGAGTGACCCGTAATCCAGCCAATATCGGCAGTACACCAGTATACATCGCCGGGGTTGTACTGGAATACATTTTTGAAAGTATAGTAGGTATATACCATATAACCTGCCGTGGTGTGTACTACCCCTTTAGGTTTACCAGTAGAACCAGAAGTATACAAGATAAACAGCATGTTTTCGCTGTCCATTTCTTCTGCTTTATTTTCGGTAGATACGCCTTCTACGACATCTTTCCAGTAAATGTCACGACCTTCTTGCATGTTTACGGCCGAGTTGGTACGCTCTAGCACAACACAACGCTCTATGCAAGGGGTATTTGCCAAAGCTTCATCTACAATTGATTTAATGTCTAATACTTTTTTACCGCGATAACCTCCATCTGAAGTAATAATTGTAGTAGCTTCAGCGTCATTGATTCGGTCGGCCAATGCATTAGAAGAAAATCCAGCAAATACTACGGAGTGGATGGCGCCAATGCGGGCACAAGCCAACATAGCCACTGCCGCTTCGGGTACCATAGGCATATAAATCACTACCCGGTCTCCCTTCTTTACCCCCTGAGCCAGCAATCCGTTGGCAAATTGACTTACCTTCTCGAATAACTCTTTATAAGTCAGGGTAATAGCTTCTTCTTTGGTAGGATCATTGGGTTCCCAAATAATAGCAGGGCGATCGCCGTGAGTAAACAATTGACGCTCAAATATATTTTCGGTAATGTTTAATTTTCCATTGACAAACCATTCTACCTTTGGTTCTTCAAAATTCCAGTCCAGTACTTGGTTCCATTTTTTGCGCCAGTAAAAGTTTTCGGCAATACTGGCCCAAAAGTTTTCAGGGTCAAAGACACTCTTTTGGTATTCGTGAATGTATCCCCCTAAAGTGTTTATTTTATCTGCCATGTTTGTTTCTAATTTGTAGTGTGAGACTTGTCTAGTTGTTTGTGTTTGTATGTAAAAGCAGCATTGCTTCATAAAATCACCTGCAAGGCTGGTGCAAGAGCACCTCAGTGCAAACTCATCAAGAATGCCCGCAGGTGAATTTGGGAAAGAAAAAAAGTGAGGGGGTAAACCTTCTAATGGATAATACTTAAGCTTATACCTTCCCCCTCTACTATTTCCTGGTTAGTGTAAGTATTTTGGCCGTGAACCCATAGCCATCTGGTAAGATAGGCTATGAGTTTTTGACCAGTGTACTTGACTAACTACCTGTTCTTTTAGTGATCTTGTGCCTCACCAGCACCTCTTGGGAAACGAATGTCATTAACCAAACGCTGAACATCCTCAGGTGGGGCAGGGGTGTTTCTTGATACTACAAGCGCTACCACAGCATTCAACACCATACCCAGGGTTCCGATACCTTCTGGTGATATTCCAAACCACCAGCCTTCTTTGGTACCTCCCAAGAATTTGAAGTATACAATGTATCCGATGGTAAACAATAGACCGATGGCCATTCCAGAGATTGCTCCTTCTTTGTTCATGCGCTTGTCAAAGATTCCCAATACAATGGCAGGGAAGAATGAAGCGGCGGCGAGTCCAAAGGCAAAAGCAACTACCTGGGCTACAAATCCCGGAGGATAAATTCCAAATAATCCGGCAATGACTACGGCTACTGCTGCGGCAAGACGTGCATACAACAATTCATTCTTTTCTGATACATTCGGGTTGATTTGCTTTTTGATTAAATCGTGCGAGA
Organism: Microscillaceae bacterium; assembly: GCA_003483885.1. GTDB lineage: Bacteria > Bacteroidota > Bacteroidia > Cytophagales > Microscillaceae > Microscilla. The sequence continues at coordinate 41,399 of DMXI01000608.1, read as the reverse complement.
CCGAAGTAGAAATTACGAGCAATAAACCAGCAGCAGTGGATAGGGCCGCAGCTAAACCACCAGCAGCTACCAGTGCAATTACCCAATTGGGAAGCTGAGCAATTTCGGGGTTGGCCAGTACCATAATGTCGCGGTCAATGTACAACTCATTTTTGTTGCTGGTTGCTTTATTAGTTACTACTCTTTCTCCTGAATCTCCCTTTTTGGCGTCAAACTTAGGTTTGCCTACAAAAGGCTTTCCTGGTAAGTATTGAATCTGTCCATCATTATTTTTGTCGGCCCAGGCAATCAAACCAGTATCTTCCCATTTTTTAAACCAACCTGGCATTTCTTTGTATTCTTTCTTATCCTGAATGGTGGTAATTAAGTTGGTACGGGCAAAAGCGGCAATGGCAGGAGCCGTGGTATATAAGATGGCAATAAAAATTAATGCGTAACCAGCAGACAAACGAGCATCTTTTACTTTAGGTACAGTAAAGAAACGTACAATTACGTGGGGCAAACCAGCGGTACCCATCATCAATGCGGCTGTAATAAAGAAGACGTCAATCATACTTTTGGAGCCATTGGTATAAGCCGCAAAGCCCAGTTCTTGATGGAGTCCGTCGAGCTTATCCAATAAACTACCACCTCCTTCTACGCTACCTCCGAAGCCTAATTGTGGAATTGGATTTCCAGTGAGTTGGATAGAGATAAAGATGGCTGGTACCATAAAAGCAAAGATCAATACACAATACTGAGCTACCTGAGTGTAGGTAATTCCTTTCATTCCACCCAATACTGCGTAGAAGAATACGATACCCATACCAATAATAATTCCCCAGTTAATAGGTACTTCCAGAAAGCGGGAGAATACTACTCCAACGCCTCTCATTTGGCCAGCTACATAGGTAAACGAAACAAACAAAGCACAAACTACGGCCACTGTACGGGCTACTTTTGAGTAATAGCGATCTCCGATAAAATCGGGTACAGTAAACTTACCAAACTTTCGAAGGTAAGGGGCTAGGAGTAAAGCCAACAACACGTAACCTCCAGTCCAACCCATTAGGTAAACGGCTCCGTCGTATCCCATAAAAGAAATCAGACCCGCCATTGAGATAAAGGAGGCTGCCGACATCCAGTCCGCGGCAGTAGCCATCCCGTTGGCAAGTGGAGGAACCCCTCCGCCTGCTACGTAAAATTCTTTTGTAGAGCCTGCTCGCGACCAAATCGCAATACCAATGTATAATATAAAGGTGGCTCCCACGATGATGTATGTCCAAAGTTGTACACTCATGGTTTTAAATATTTTTGAGGTGAGTAATTTTTTGTCTAATTGGAGTTGTTTGAATTAAAAGCGTTTATTTACAAGGTTTACTTTTCGTCTACGTCGTACTTTTTATCTAGCTTATTCATCAGATATACATAGATAAAGATGAGTATCACGAAAGTGAAAATAGAACCTTGTTGAGCAAACCAAAAGCCGAGCTTAAAGCCGCCTAATTTGACTGTGTTTAGCTGGTCTACCAACAGGATTCCAAATCCATAAGAGACAGTAAACCAAATGACTAGCAACACGAGAAGATATTTAAGGTTTGTTCGCCAGTACGAATTGAGATTTTTTTGTTCCTCGCTCATAATGGTAATGGGTTAATAGTGAATTAAATTTGTTTGAATATTTATAGAGAAAGTGCCCCCGGTCCCAAGGATGAGGACAAGGTAATTTACAAGAAGATATGGGTCTGAATTCTCAGGATATCAGTAGCGGTAGCTCCGTCAGTTCCCTTGATTCCATTGACATACTCGGCAGTGATTTTAGCAAAGTGCCCGTTAATGAACCAGTTAAGACCCAAGGCATATTCGCGACTATTGTTAGGTGTATGTTTAAGGTCTTGATGCGAGTAAGTCACATAAGGCATAAAACGGTGTCCTTTTACATTGAATGGCAGTACATAGCCTACTTGCCCATACATAATGCTTCCGTTGGCAGGTACCAAGCCTCCTGAGGCAAAGTTGTTGTCACCACCAAAGTTGTAGTTGTAATAAGCAGCCAATAAATTCAAGGCGCCACCTTTGGTTCCTACCGGAGCATCATAGAATACATCCGCGGCAAATTTGGTAACATCAGCCCGTTCGGCATTGATGAGCTCGTTGCCTCTGGCCAATGCCCCTGGATGGTGATAAAAACCAGCACCAACACTCAAAACTTTCTTTTTACCTAGGTAAGTACCTACAAAATAGGGCAGTTTATCTGATTCTTTGTCCATCAAGTCATACTTGAAGTATCCCGTATACACCCAGTTATGATCTTCGCCATCTACTTGGTAAGAATACACATTGGGATCAAAAGTTCCTTGATTGATGCGTGCATTGTTGGCCGCAACGCGATAACTAAATCGGTCCAGGTTACCTTTGGCGTAAATACCTATGTGGCGGGCAAACTGGTCACTGGTAGTGATAGTAGACCAAGGGAATAAGCGGGCGTCACCTCGTCCCTGACCAGGATTGTCGAGGGTCATCATGTTCAAGGTGCTTTGGTTAGACAAGCGCGAAATACCATTCCAGTAATGCAGTCCGGTACCTATGTGTAGTTTTTTGGGCACTGCGGCAAATTCTGCCCAGGCATCATGCAAGAACAAAAAGCTGCGTTGGTTGTCGGTTTGACTGTTGGGGTTGGCAGTGGTATTTTGTGCTCCCAGACTGTTGAGCCCGAAATGGGTAAGAATTAAAAAACGAGGAGAAATTTGTGAAAAGGCTAAAAATCTTGAACGTCTTATGCTGGCTTTTAATCCATTAGAGTTTTTAAAATCACGTTGCATCCAGAGTTGATGCCACATAATGAAACGAACATATTTTTTGCCGTCAGGACTTAAATTTAGTTTTAAAGGCTTGTACTTGTGCTTATCATCAGTGATTTGCTTCTCTTGCCCTAAAACATTGCTACTCAATGCAATAAGGAGTAACAAACAAGTGATTTTTCCAAAAGTTTTCATGTGACTAACGTTGTTTAGGTTTACAAGTGAAGTTTAGTTGCGCATCTAACTTTCGGAAGTGAAATTGGATATTTGGAAGAAGGAATTGAAATTGTGTGTATATTTTTGCTAAACAAGTATAGTTTTGTAATAGGAAAAAACTATTCCCTGAAACGTTCCCATCTGATAACCATATACTTATCACCTAATTCGGTGACCATCATACCTGCACCAGAAGTGTTATTTCTATCTTGTAAAAATTCAATTAATTCCGGATGGCTTAATACTTGGTAGGTGGGACGGTATTCGTTGTTGATAGGAGCCTTGATATGGTATTTTTTTACCCAGTTCATTACTGATACGTGGCTTATTCCTAAAATTCGCTCAATTTCGCGATAACTTACGCCTTCGATATAGAGTTGTAAAGCCTTGATAACGTAATAATTATCTATTTGCTTCCCCATTTTATTGACAGTGAAGTAGTAGCTACACTTTTTGCATTGGTACCTCTGGCGTTCTTTGACAATGCCACTTTTTACCACTCTTTCTCCTCCGCATTTAGGGCAAATTGGATGTTTCATAGGTGAAATTTTGCTTTTTTTATATTAGATATACTAATTTAGCAAACATATACCAATTTAGCAACATTATTTAATATTCGATAAAAAAAGGTGCATTTGAGAACTTCCAGAATAAAAATTGGCTATTTATTCATATTTGTAATATTTGCAGAAAAATAATTGTTTCAAGCCAAATTTTGTATGGATGTCAGATTTGGAGGTGATAAATGTCAGTTTTTTGAGGGGAGTTAGTACGCTCAGGACAGCGTTTTCTAATGATTGATCGGTAAATATTTAATTATAAATTATGAATGGATGAATTATTTTCTAACGGTAAATGATTAGTTAGTGGTGAATGGTTAATTTTTTTTCTATTGCTAGTTCCTTCGACTTAATATAATGTTTGATGATTAATGGTTTCGCGATGCATTGCGGAACAATAGAGCAATGTAACAATAGAACAATTAAATTTTAATGATCAGTGGTGAATGGTCAATGAATTATAAATTAGCTACGCAGAGCTTGAACTTCGTTCTGCGGTTATGAATGGATGAATTATTTTCTAACGATAAATGGTTAATTTTTTTATTGTTTCGCCTTCGGCTGCGCTTAGGGCAACGGGTTTTGCGACGCATTGCGAAACAATTTAACAATGCAACAATAAGCGAAGTGGAGCAATGAAATAAACACTGTGGACTAAAAAACTTTTCCTTGAATCGTCTACGCAACCAAAATTTCTTTTACTTTTTTCATCAGATTTCGGGTAGAGAAAGGCTTCGTCATGTAAGCGTCAGCGCCAATTTCTTTTCCTTTTTCAATGTCTTCTGGTTTCGTTTTGGCAGTCAGGAAGATGACCTTGATATGTTTGAGTCCATCATCATTCTTTATAAAAGAACACACTTCATATCCATCTACCTCAGGCATCATGATGTCTAACACTACCACTTCGGGTTCTTGCTCTTTGATCATGTCCATGGCTTCTGCGCCATCTCGAGCGATGTACACTTTATAGCCTTGTTTCTTCATCAAAAACTCCAGCGATAACAAGATATTGGGTTCATCATCTACAATTAGTACTTTCGACATAAGGCATTTTAAATGTAAATTGAAAAAGTGTTGAGACTCTGTTGAATATTAAACCGTAAAAGTTAAACAAAAGTTGACATTATGTTGATATAATTGGTAATCTAAAGCAAAATTTTGTGGGCTTTTCTGGTTCACTATCCACCCAGATACTACCCTGATGGTAATCAATGATGGTTTTACTAATGGCCAAACCCAATCCGCTCCCTTTGGGTTTGCGGATATTTTGGTCTTCGTCCTGGTAAAATTTTTCAAAGATCAATTGATGCAATTCTTTCTTAATGCCCTTGCCATTATCTATTACCTCTACGCGTACAAATGCTACTTCTTGAAACGAAGTAACCGTGATTTCACCCGCATTAGACTTACTAAACTTGATAGCATTAGACAATAAATTGAGAACTACTTGCATCAAACGATCTGCGTCCCCTGAGATAAGCGCTAAATCAGAGGCGAAATTGACCTTCAAATTTATGTTATTTTCTTGAATTACCTGTTGTACCGAGTCAATAGCTTCTTGTAAAATTTTGTTAATATCCAGGGTTTGCAAGTTAAGTCGCTGCTGGCCTGAAGCAAATCTTTCCAAGTCGAGCACTTGGTTGATGAGGCGTTCCATACGATTGGTTTCTTTGATGATAGTTTCCAGAAAGTGAACCTTTTCGTCTTCTTCCAGGTCAGGATTATCGGCCAGTATTTCTGAAAACGCCCGAATAGAAGTAAGCGGCGTACGCATTTCGTGAGTTACTGTGGAAATAAACTCGTTTTTGAGATGGTCAGTTTTAATTAATTGTTGATTGGCTTCTTTGAGTTGCTCACCAGTGGTTTCAAGTTCTTCCGATTGTTTTTTGAGTTGTTCATTGAGTAACTTCAGTTCTTGAGATTCCCGCACGAGTTGTAATACTTCCTGGTTAGAAATTTCTTCGTCACTGGCCACTGAGGCAATCATTAACCTGGCAGCTGCGGCACCAATGGTACTAGCCAGGAGCCGCTCCAGATAGGTCACAAGCTGAGTATCGGCCTGAGGTTTTTTTTTCCACTGATGACCAAACTTTTGGCTAAACTCTTCCAAGGCTTGTTGGGCCCGTTCTTCCCCTAAAAAATTGACTACCGTTTTGGTAAGGTCGGCAGTATAAGCAATTCCTGTCCATATCATCCCACTTTCTTCCAGGTTTGAATATTTGTGAATATTGACAAAAATCTCAGCCTGAGTGTGCTCTTCTACCGAGGCCCGCGAAAGGTAAGAAATGCCTACATAACATAGGATGTTAAAAAACATGCTCCAAAATAATGCATGAGAAATTGGGTCGAGATTGGTAAGCCCTAAAAACTGCTGGGGTCTTAACCAGGAAGCACCCCAAAGTCCTTGCTGCTGAACGCTGGCGTCAATAAGGCCAACTTCAATAAGGGCAGGAACAATCAATAGAAAAAACCACAAAACAAAACCTGCTAAAATACCTACCAGAGCGCCATTTTTATGCCCTTGTTTCCAATAAATACCTCCCAAAATAGCAGGGGCAAATTGGGCAATGGCTACGAAAGAGGTCAAGCCAGTAGACACCAAAGAATATTGGCTAGAGATGGTTTTGTTATAGATATAGGCAAATAGCAAGATAAAGAAAATAGAAAGCCTACGCCCATAAATTAAAATATTACCTAGCTGATGCTGATACCGATTTTTGAAGCGATTGTTCAATAATAAGAGCGGCATGAGCAAGTTGTTACTAAACATAAAGCTCAAGGCCATGCTAGATACAATGATCATACTCGTGGCCGCCGAAAAACCTCCAATAAAAGCAAATAAGGTCAATCCAGTTTGATTGGAAGACAGCGGAAGGCTCAATACAAAAGTATCGGCATCTACCGGTTGATCCCCAAAGAAGAGTTTTCCTCCAAAAGCAATAGGGATCACAAACAAGTTGATCAATAGCAAATACAAAGGGAACATCCACATGGCCCGATTCAAATGCCAGGGACGGGCATTTTCTACGACAGCTACCTGAAACTGACGAGGCAAAAACATAATGGCCAGCATAGATAAAAGGCACATATAAAGCCACTTGATATTTCCCCCGCGATCATCCATGATAAATAGCTTAGAGAGTTCAGGGTTTTGCGCAGCTTTGCTAAAAATATCAGATAGTCCATCAAAAAGACCAAAAGTGACAAATACCCCAATAAGCAAAAAGGCGAGTAATTTGATAATGGATTCGAAGGCAATAACGCTGACCATGCCTTCGTGACGATCGGTCGCGATAATGGTGCGAGTGCCAAATAAAATGGTGAAAACTACCAGCACAATGGTGACATAAAAAGCGGTATCCTGCAAAAAAAACGAAGTGTTGCCCAGGGTATTGCTTGAAACTCCTTCGGTAATAATGTTGAAACTGGTGGCAATAGCTTTGAGTTGTAATGCAATGTACGGGATGATTCCAAATAGGCTCATAATGGTCACAATTCCTCCCAGGCTCACGTTTTTGCCATACCGCGAAGAAATTAAATCGGCAATGGTAGTAATACGTTGTACCTTACAAATTTGGATGATCTTTCGCAAAACCAACCACCAGAGCGGGGCCACCAGAGTAGGGCCAATATAAGTAGTCAAAAAATCTACTCCACTGGTAGCAGCCCTACCTACACTGCCATAATAGGTCCAGGCGGTGCAAAATACCGTAAACGAAAGCGCGTATACGTATGGATTGTTGACTAGGCTTTTGCCTGATTTCGCCCGTTTTTCGCCCCACCAGGCAATCAAAAACAGAAGCGCCAGATAAGTAAACGATGCGATGAGAACAAGGGAAGTAGACACAGGAAACGAACAATTAAAAATGTAACATGAACAGTGGGAGCGAAACCAATTCGGTCCCTTGTATGATGTTTAGGTGAAGTGACACCAACAAGGATTCACCTAGTTTTCCTTTAACAAGGCATTGACTACTCTGTGTTTTCTTCGGGATCTTTGAGGGGGCGATGTTTGTGGTGGCGCTCAAAGACAAAGGCAATGCAAGCAATGGCTATACACCAAATGATAAAGATGTATACATACAGTAATGGCAAACTACCTATCTTTTTAGGGATATTGAAAATGGACAAAATAGGGTAGTTGAAAATGAACATGAAGAGCAAAAATAGGAAGAAAAATTTGACCAGGCTTTTTTTACGAGTGATTAGTTTGGACATATGCAGTCAGTTCAAAAGTTAGTGCTGGTACCCAATATAATCAGAAAATTGATAGGCTTATAGATTTAGTGATAACGATTGCTTAAATATTACTACTTTTTACCCAGGTTTAGATCTATACTGGTTCTCATTTTTCATGAGAATCTATTTTTAGGAGTGTTTCTTAACGCGGTCATAAAGCTTCGTATTTCCAATATTGGATACGTACTCCTGAAAACCGCCGTAAATTTCACTCTACTGATTCTCATTTTTAATGAGGACCTATTTTGAGGACCGTTTCTTAACGCAGTCATAAAGCCTAGCATTTCCAATGTTAGATACGTACTCCTGAAAACCGCCGTAAATTTCACTCTACTGGTTCTCATTTTTCATGAGGACCTATTTTTAGGAGCGTTTCTAACGCGGTCATAAAGCCTAGTATTTCTAATGTTGGATACGTACACCTGAAAACCGCCGTACAATTGCACTCTAATGGTTCTCATTTTTAATGAGGACCTATTTTTAGGAGCGTTTCTTAACGCGGTCATAAAGCCTAGCATTTTCAATGTTGGATACGTACACCTGAAAACCGCCGTACAATTGCACTCTACTGGTTCTCATTTTTCATGAGGACCTATTTTTAGGAGCGTTTCTTAACGTGGTCATAAAGCTTCGTATTTCCAATGTTGGATACGTACTCCTGAAAACCGCCGTAAATTTCACTCTACTGGTTCTCATTTTTCATGAGGACCTATTTTTAGGAGCGTTTCTAACGCGGTCATAAAGCTTCGTATTTCTAATGTTGGATACATATACCTGAAAACCGCCGTACAATTGCTCCTAGAAAACAGATACACATTTAAATGCACACCAGAAGGAGTAGAAAAGTCTATAGTTATAACTGCTGGATAAACTCGTTGAGATTGCAATCTTTGGCAAGCGCCAGCTTTTTCTTAAGACGGTATTTGGCCATTTGCACACTGCTAAATTCAATATTCAAAAGTTGGCCAATTTCTTTGTTAGACATATTCAAACGGATGTAAGCCGACAATCTGAGATCGTTTTGTGAAAGATTACTGGATACACCCACAAGTTGATCAAAAAATAGCGGGTGCACCTCGTCGAAATGTAGCTTGAAACGATCCCAGCTTTTTTCGATGTGGGTATTGTTTTTTATAATTTGTTGAATTTGACCAAACTCCTCTTGTAGCTCCTTGTTTTTCGGGAGTTTTGGTTTGAGGTCTTTCACAATTTCCTGAATGTTGTTGAGTACTTCTACATTTTGATAAGAAAGCAAAGCCGAACTGGTCAACTCACGGGTTTTATAATCCAAGTCAAACTTCAGTTGTTGATTTTCTTTTTGGCGAAGCCGCTGCTCCATCTCAAGCCTTTGTGTTTCTGATTTATTAAAGGCATTTTCTTTGGCCAATAATTCACTTTTGTGTTCCAAGAGTGCTCGTTTGAGCCTATTGCGATGTACTATTAAAATAAACACTGTGGATAACAAAACCAATATGACCCCAATAGTTAAAAGTAAGCGACCCTGGAGAGTGGTTTTTTGCTCCAATTGAGTAATGGTTTTTTGCTTTTGGGCATTGACATAGCTTTGTTCCAATCCATTGATACGCTCGAGTTTTTGTTGGCGATAAAGACTATCCGAGGCTGTTTTGAAACGTTTATGTGCCTCAAATGCTTTTTCGAATTGTTTTTGGGCTGCATAATTTGCCGCAATGCCTTGGTAGGTTTGTACCGCCCCCAGTGGATCATCGGTTTTGCGCAAAATGGCCATACTTTTCTGGTAGTAATTTTCGGAAGTGTCGAACTCTTTTTTTAGATGATAAATCCGCGCCATCTTGTTATACATCACGCCCAAAACCCAATCAACGGGTTGTTTTTGGGCCAGCTGGATGGCTTTGTTGAGGTATACCAAAGACGAGTCGTACTTTTGTTGCCTAATGTATACATTAGACAGGTTAGATTGCAAGTGGGCCATCCGTTCCGAATCTGGATGCTGTAGTTTGATTGCCTTGAAAAAATATTGTTTGGCCTGTGAGTAATCCCCCATATAGGCGTAAATATTGGCCAGGTTGTTATAGGTTTTTACAAACATCACGGTATCCCGAAGTGTTTTGGCAATGTTTAAAGCTTTTTGTTCCGAATCGAGGGCTTTATTGGGCTGGTTCAAAGCGGTATAAATGCTGCCTTGAACGGTAAGTAAAGACTTTTCTATTTTTGGTAGATTACGCTTGCTGGCCATATCCAACCCCTTATTTGCGTATTCCAAGGCTTTTTGGAAGTTTTGTAAGTGAGCGTATAGGCTAGCAATGTCACCAAAAAGTACGCCTTGCTGGGGATAGTCATTGGTTTTTTGGGCAATGACCAGGGCTTTCAAATACTGTTGAAAACCCCGGTCGTACATGCCTTTGATGTTGTGCAAATGTCCCACTCCCTTCAAAGCTTTTATGTATACGCTTGGATTATTTTTGATGGTAGAGTCAGCCAATGCCTTGGTAAAATGGTTTCTTGCTAAACTAATTTGATGCGTGTGAAAGGCTTTTTCTCCAGCTGCTACCATTGCCTCCAGTTTTTGGGAGTTTTGAGCCACCAGGCCCTGTTGAAAAAATCCACTGAGTAAAATAAAAGCAAGTAAGTGTTTCATGTTGCAATAATCTGGTTGAGGCTGCCTCATAAATTAAATATTACCAAATTTTCTTTAATAAAAGTATTATGAGGCAGCCACTTTGTTCAATATTTCTAATAACTGTGTTCGTCCAATTTTACCTTCCCACGGAAAGTTTTGTACACAAAGAAAGTATAACCTGCCACCAGTGGCGCACCAATGGCCACAATCGTCATCATGATTTTGAGCGATTTGGTAGAAGCTGCAGCTTTGTATACTGTTAGGTTGTATTTGGGATCCACCGTAGAAATCAACAAAGTAGGATATAACTCGATGGCTACCAAAACTAACAATAAACTAATAGTGAGAGAAGAAAATAGGAAGGCACCCCTAAACCTTTTTTTGTTGGCCAATCGTGGAATATTGGCAATACTCAAAAAAGTAAGCACTGGAACCACAAACAATATCGGGTTGGATTTGAAATCATCTGACAAATGAGGAATATACAACAACGTATACAGTGATGTGATTCCAAAAATGACCATAAACCCAATAATGGCTCGCTTGAGCAAAACGGTGAGTTTGGCAAAAAGACGTCCTTCGGTTTTAAGCAATAAATAAATGGCACCGTGCACCATAAACAAAGACAAGGTAGTAAACCCAGTCATGAGGGCATAAGGGTTCAAAAACTCGAAGAATCCTTGGCCTTGGTACAAGTAGTCTTTGCCCACAGCGATACCTTGTAGCACATTGCCCAGTACTACTCCTAACAAAAACGCCAACAAGGTGCTCGACACGCTGTACGAAATGTCCCAGCTTTTGCGCCATAACTTGCCTTCTTCTTTGCTGCGAAACTCGATGGCAATGGCCCTAAAAATAATGCACACCAAAAACAGCATAAAGGGTACATACAAAGCCGAGAAAAAAGTGGCATACATCACCGGAAATCCAGCAAATAATGCCCCTCCGCCAATTACCAACCACACTTCGTTGCCATCCCATACGGGGCCAATGGCGTTGAGGGCAATCCGACGACTTTGTTCTTTTTTGAAAAACAAATGCCAGGCGCCAGCGCCAAAATCAAAGCCATCGAGAATGGCATACCCCGAAAACAATCCGCCTACCACCAAATACCACCAGGTAGGATAATCAATGCCTAAAAATGTTTCCATAACGTTTTAGTTTTATATTGGGGAATTAATTTTTACCAGTAATAATTTGAGTGATTTCCTCGGTTTTGGGTCGTAGCTCGGTATCACTTTCGTCATAAGGCCCGTGCTTAATCTTCTTATTGAGCATATAGATAAACAAGAAAAATAAAAGCGCATAAACTACGAAAAACAAAATCAGCGAAAACAAAATCTGGTTGTCAGTAACTGCTTGCGAAAAAGCGTCCGAAGTACGTAGTAGCTTATATACTACCCAAGGCTGGCGTCCCATTTCGGCGGCAAACCAACCGACCTGATTGGCGATTTGAGGTAAGAAAACCGCCCATACAAAAATGCGTAATAACCATTTTTGCTGGAAAAGCTTTTTGCGCCAAAGCAGAAAACTCGCCAATAGCGTGAGGCCAATCAATGTCATACCAATGGCTACCATCAAGTGGTAGAACTGAAATACTGCATTTACCTGTGGAGGGCGTTCGTTTTCAGGAAAAGCATTTAGCCCAGTTACGGGTGCTTTGGGGTCATAATGCAACAAAAAAGAAAGCCCACCCGGTATTTTCACCCCAGTCACCTCTTGTTTTTCCTTGTTAACCCAACCAAAGAGATACATATCAGCAGGGCCTTTGGCCTTAAAATGTCCCTCCATAGCCGCTAGTTTAGCGGGTTGGTTTTTGGCTACACCTTCGGCTGATTGGTGCCCAGTGAATAATTGCCCTAGAGAGAATACCGTAGCTACTATAAGCGCGATTCTAAAAGCTTTTTTGGAAATTTCTACATAACGCCCCTTCACGAGATAATAAGCATGTACGCTCAGTACCAAAAATGACCCTGCCAGAAAAGCCCCCAGCCAAACGTGAGTAAGGCGGTCTACACTAGAGGGGTTGAAAACCATGGCCCAAAAATCGGTAATTTCTGCGCGGGCATTGAGGCCTTCCCCCACAATATGATAACCCGCTGGGGTTTGTTGCCAACTATTGGCCACTACAATCCAAATGGCCGAAAACATAGAGCCAAAAAATACCCCAATGGTAGACACCAAATGTACCCAGGGTTTTACCCGATTCCAGCCAAATAATAAAACTCCTAAGAAGCCGCTTTCGAGCGCAAAAGCAAAAATACCTTCTGCGGCCAGAGCACTACCAAAAACATCGCCTACGTAGCGAGAATACACAGCCCAATTGGTGCCAAATTCAAACTCCATGACAATGCCTGTAACGACCCCGATGCCAAAAGTAAGGGCAAATATTTTGGTCCAAAACTTGGCTAACTTGTGGTATTCTTCATTTTTGGTGCGTATATAAATTGACTCAAATATTACGAGTATGAGTCCTAAACCGATGCTTAATGGTGGATAGATGTAATGAAAAGCCACCGTAAAAGCGAATTGAATTCTAGCTAAAATTTCTGTTTCCATGATCACTAAGCGTTTATTTGAACTGAACTACCTCCAACTACTTGCCACTGGTTATCCACCAGTTTCCAAAAACGGGTAAATCTAAAAGCTCCTTTGAAGGCTTGCCCGAGAAATTCACCTTCCATGTCAATTTTTACCGTAACGATGGCATCTTGCCCAATAATCTGAATCTTTTGATCAGAGGGCGACATAGCTGCTATGGTCATGCTGCCCGATCGGTAGTTTTCCAGGTCCATGGTTTTGGTGACTACTTGCCCAGTAGGTGTGGTAAATTGTAATTGAGGGTGAATCAATTGATCCAACAAGGCTATATCGCTGGTTTGCATAGCTTGGAGAAGTTGCATTTCCTGCTCCTCTATTTGGCGAGGGCTAATCGTTTTAAGCGTTTCCATAGGCATATTGTATAAGGTGCCAGTGTGGGGCTGGTTCACCTTGGTTTTAAAATTTAGTCATAGGTTTCCCGTCAAAGAAACCGCTGGACTTCTAAATAAATTGAAAAGTATTGGATACCAAAGATTAGAATGCATCACCTCGATGAATAAAAGTTGAATAAGCGTTTGTTATTCAATCATATATATTCAGGAGTCCTTAGGCAGGTATCCGTTCAGAAAACTAACCAAGGTATTGGGGAGGGTGGGGGATTTTGGCCAAAAACAGGTAGTGATACAAGTTTTGGTAATGGTCTTGAGTGTCACTCGTAGTAAGCGTGGGTGAGAAATCTACTTGAACATAAGTATTTTCGTAGTAAAGCACCAAAAGTGAGGTAAAGGTAGTGCTACTAATGGGTGAAGAATAAGGGTGGCTTTCTACATAGTTTTTAAAAGCGTTTACTAGGTGTTGGGCCAATTGAGTAGCCGAATGGATGATTTGAGAAGGAGAGTGGGTAGCGTTTTTGTGGAATGTTTGAGGGTTTTGAACTGTATAAGAAATGGCCTGAATGACGAAGCTTTGGCAGATAATGAGCAAGACGGCAAACATTACCAAATATCTTCTGAAATAGGGAGATTTGGTATCATGTAAAAGAGGCAATATTTGCGCTTTGGGTTTCACCAACTAACTCATTTGATCTATTCAAATTTATGAATCAAACACGATAAACTCAAGTACCTTATATACGAATTGTGTAGAATGCTTGTTTGATTTTTGACGAACGAATACATAAAAAAAATGAATTTAATACCTCGGGATTTCGTGCAAACGACTCAGAATAGTTTTGAGATCTACCTGCTTGGCATAATTGATCTTTACCTTCTCAAATTGTTGATTGAGTAACTTGATTTTTTGATCAATTTTGCTCGTGTTTTTGCTTAATTTGTAGGCATTCATCAGCACTAGCACAATGTTTTTGTGGTACTCTTCCAAGGCAGTGAGGTATTCCGAAGAGATTTTCTCAATTTCTCCTGTGATAAACTCTATTTTATTAAGTGCCAACAACGAATAACCCACGCGTTTGTCACGAATGATGCGGTTATAATTGAGGCTTCCTCCCACTTGGTATTTCTTTTCAATGGTCTCGATTTGGCGCAATACCCGGCTATAAGTGTAGTATTCGTTGATAATGTCATTCAACGATTTTTTCTGGAGCGTTTCCAGGCTTTGGTTGTTGTATAGCGTGACGACCATTTCTTTGACAAATTCATTGGTAAGTTTGCGTAAAGCTTCGGTTTTTACTTTAAGGTTTTCATTACTTACCGCCAGAACTTTATTAAGGGCCGAAAGATTGTCGTAGTGCTCTACATATTTGCGAAGCCCTTGCTGAAAGGTAAGCAATTGTTGGGGACTTACTCCTCGATGTTGTACTACCAGGTTGTGCACCAGATTATTGACCGAGTTGATAGAGTTGACTGCGGGCACTGAGGAAACCAGTGATTGGGTAATAGGGTTGCGGATAATGTTGGACACAATTTTAAGAAAACGGGCACTTTTGCGGCTTCTAAATTTTCTAAGCTTTCCAGTGATTTGATTCTGAATTAGATTGACAATGTCTGATTCCAGCGAAAAACCCAGTTCATTGTTTTGAGGGTTGTTGAGTTCGTTGATGGCATTGGCATAATCGACATAAGCCAAGGATGCTTCCAAACCATTCAATCCATTATTAAAGGCATAAATAAAACTAGCCGTAGTTTTGATGCTGGTAATATTGGTGGTGTATCGGTTTTTGGCATCCAACAAATCCTGAATTTTTAAATCTTTAATGGCTTTTACCCCCACATTTACCTCTTGCCTGAGGGTATTGTGTTGGTTAAAAATACTTTTGAGCGAATCACTCAGGGCTTGTTTGATGCTTTTATTTTGTTGATTGACTTGAGCCAGACCCTCCTTGTTTTTAGTCAGGTTTTGGTTTACCTGTTGTAGCTTTTGTTGGTTGTTTTTAGAGGCTTGTTGAATGTTGAGAAATCGTTGATACAGGCTGGTCAATGAGTCTGATAATACTTGAATGCGTACCTGGTTGACCATTTCGGGAGAAGGTACGGGATTAAAAGAGCCAGCTTTGATAGAATCTTGACGAGGTTTTTGGGAAGTACTATCTTTAGGAGTAGGCGTGTTTTTTTTGGTAGAATCGGTCTGGGCTTCAGCAAAAAAGGGCACCAGCCATAAAATCATTACATAGATTATTTTGATGTTGTTCATGCCTTCAAGGGGGATTTATAATTGCAATACAAAGTATGTTAGATTTGGCACATTTACAAAAATTAGAAATTTATGCGATTGTTTTGTTAGCTCTACATACCTGCGATCAGCATTAGCCTTTGAAACGCTACTAAATTATCAAAAAAAGTACACTTGCAAGAAATTGAGGTAAAGGTTCATCTACGGAGCATCTGCTACTTTTTATCACATCAAACGAACTTTTCTAATGCATTTATGTTATCTTGTTTGATGTAAATACAAGAATTAGAATATAACTAAGAAAGAGGAATATAATGGAAAAATTAGGATTGGGCTTAGCCTTGTTGGGGGTGCCCTACATGATCATCATTGCTTTTTTAATATATAGAAGAAATAAAAAGCAAGCCATACAGCTAAAACAACAAACCAGTAAAGTACCTGTAAAACGGAAAAGATATTAAGCTACAAAAATACTGAAGAGTAACGGAAGCCGGGCAAGTGCCCGGTTTTTTTTGCTTTAGCGACTTTTTGGCAGTATAAAATTCATGCGAAATACAGTTTTCAAGACATAATGTCTTGATTTTGAGCTTTTTGGGGAATGGTACAAGCCTTGTTGTCCTAAGGAGTAAACACAATATACTTTAACACTACCTTAAACACTCAAAATTAAAAGTGATATGCTTGTACCAGAAATTATACAGAAATATAGAAGGAGAAACAGACTCCACACGATGGCTTTGTTTGCCAGTATGTTGGGCCTGGTATCATTGTTAGGCTATTTGTTGTTAGGGCAATTTGGATTGTTTGTAGCAGTGGGCTTGGGTATTTTATTAATGGTTTTGGCACCTAAAATCTCTCCTCAACTTGTCTTGAGATTATACAAAGCAAGGCCGATCAATGCTTATGATGCTCCCAATTTGTACCAGATTATGCAGGAGCTTGCCGAGCGAGCTGGTTTGACCAAAGTACCTCAATTGCATTACATTCCAGGAGATATTATGAATGCTTTTGCGTTGGGTTCTTCACAAGAGGCACATATTGCCATTTCCGAGGGTTTGTTGAGAACTTTGAACCTTCGAGAAATTAGAGGAGTATTGGCCCATGAAGTGAGTCACGTAAACAACAATGATATGCAAGTGATTGGTTTTGCAGATTTGATGAGCCGCTTGACCAATGTACTCTCTACTTTAGGCAAAATCTTGCTAATCATTAACTTACCCTTATTATTGATAGGGGAGGTCATGGTATCTTGGGGAGCCGTATTATTATTGATCTTAGCGCCTACCATTGCTGGGTTATTGCGTTTGGCACTTTCACGTACTCGAGAGTTTAATGCCGATTTGCATGCGGCCACGCTCACTCAAGACCCGATGGGTTTGGCAAGTGCATTGAGCAAAATTGAACATTATTCGGGTAATTTTTTACAACAGATTATCAGATCGGGTTACCGAGTGTCGGAGCCAGCATTTTTTAGAACACATCCCAAAACAGGGGAACGAATTGCCCGATTAAGAGAAATGAAACAGGCAGAAGTAGTATTGCCTCCAGCAAATCAGGAGGTGGCAGTACGTGCATTGTTGGAACGTTATCTGGCTAGTCTTACCCGAGAAAATATTGCTTCTGGATATCGTTGGCGGGGGCAAATGTTAGGATTTAGATTTTAGTTAAAATACCTGCTGAGAAAAGTCATAGTTTCTCAGCAGGTTTTATTTTGATATTTAGTGTGGTAATCGGTCTCTCAATAATCCATAGACATAAGTACCCAATAGGGCACTCAAGAGCACAAGGCTAATGGCGGCAAAGCCGTGGCCAATCAATACATACAAAGGACCAGGACAAGCACCAGTCATTGCCCAACCTAAGCCAAAAAATGTCCCCCCAATCAAATATCTAGGAATAGAGCGTTTTTTATCATTAAAAATAATAGGCTGACCATATACCGATTTTAGGTGATATTTTTTGATGAGGAAAGTGGCCAACATCAAGAGTAATACTGCTGAAGCTATGATCCCATACATATGAAACGATTGGAATCGGAACATTTCCTGGATGCGGTACCAGGAGATTACCTCAGATTTGGTCATAACAATACCAAACAATACTCCAGCTACGATGTATTTTATCGCTTTCATTCTAATTTCAAAGTCTAAGTTCTTGGTTGATAAAAAATTATAATTGTATGATGTAGGGTAATAGAAAGTGAGTCATGAGTAAGCCTCCAATAAAGAACCCAATCACGGCAATAAGAGAAGGAATTTGTAAGTTTGATAATCCACTAATGGCGTGCCCAGAGGTACAGCCACCTGCATAACGAGCCCCAAAACCAATGAGAAAACCACCTACAACAAATACCACAAACCCACGAATAGAAAAGATACTACCAATACTGAATAAGTCGTTGGGCAAAAAGCCTGAAGTAGTGTCTTGAAGCCCAATCGCTTGCAGGTCTTGTACGGTGTTTTGAGATATAGTGATCTCAGGATGCATTAAAAGCTGACTGGTTAGCAGTCCTCCAACAATTGCCCCCAATACAAAGAGTAGGTTCCATCGGTCTTTTTTCCAGTTATAATCAAAGAAGCGAGTTCTTTTTCCAGCTCCCAGGATTGAACAAGAAGTACGAAGCGTGGCCGATACGCCAAAAGATTTTCCAAAGAAAAGTAAAAGTATAGCCACTAGTGCAATGAGTGGCCCGGCCAAATACCAGGGCCACGGTTGCTTGATTAAATCTAACATAATTTGGTTATTTTGTTTATAATTAGTCTTCCAAAGTCACTCGAGGGTTTGATCCACTTTTGATGTATCAACAATCATTATTTAATTACTTCAAGTTCACCCACATACTACTCATTTTGGCTAAGGTTGGCCGTGAGGACATGGCCAACGGTGCGGTCACCTTCGTTTGTGGAGACACAAACGAAAAAATCTCCAGTAGTATGGTTCGCTCATTCTCCTGCTTAACAATTCATTGATATTTAGAAATTTAAGCAAGCTTAAATGTGAGAATAGGCTTATATAAATGATTGACAACATTTTCGGAAATACTTCCTTTGATCAAATGCTCCCAACCGGTTCGCCCGTGAGTACCCATAATGATCAAATCTATCTGGTGTTCGTGGGCAAAGTAAAATATGCCATCCTCTACATGACGATCGTTTTGGATATGAAACTCTACATTTTCTAAGGCATTTGCCTGAACAAACTTCTCCATTTGTAGAAAAATCTCCCGTTGTGTTTCTTTCGTTTTTTCTACTTTGAGTAAATGGATTTGCGCCTGAGAAGCCGCCTGCAATGCAGTAACAATCTCCAGGTTTTCAGCCTGAGGATTTTTAAAATCATTGACCAGCAAAATATTCTCTATGCTCCAGTCAGGGCGATCACACTTTACAGTAAGCACCGGCACTGGCGAGTAGCGTACTATTTTTTCGGCATTAGAGCCCACAAACATTTCTTTCCAGCCATTGGCCCCACTGGTACCCATCACTACCAGGTCTATGCCTTGAGTTTTCACATATTCAATAATATCATCTATCATATTGCCAAACTTCACCACAATATGTACTGGGTTTTTGGCCGTTTTAAGCCATTCCTGTATTTTATGTTCATTGTTCAGCCTTTCTTGCTCAAACTTGGTCATATCATAGTCCTCACACTCGAGCATTTTACCTTTTTTATCAAAATAGGCGTCTCCTGGAGTTGGCAGGACTTTCAACGCGTGAATTTCGGCACCGAGACTAGCCGCAATATTTTCAGCAGTGCGTAAAGCATATTCTGAGAGTTCAGAAAAATCAGTAGGTATCAGTATTTTTTTCATTTACTTCTAGTTTATAATTAACTTCTATGCCCAATGTGAAACAATCTTTATTTTTTCCCTATGATTTTTGTCAGGATGCTGCTTTTATTTTGTCTTGCGGTGCCGTTCATTTTTCAATTAAGCTTTTCCTTTGAGTATTCTGTTCCAATACAACCACGGCAACACCTTTTTCTTTAATAAATACATCGAGTAGCGTTCTTTTGCCTGGTTAAAAGGAAAGGTTTCCACGGTATTGCCGTCATAGTCAAACTCGGCCAATACCAACTTACCATATCCTGTCACCAGCGGGCAAGAACCGTAACCATTGTATTGTTGTTCGGGTGTTTTTTGGTGTAATACCTCCATCAGATTCGCTACGAGCACTGGTGCTTGTTTGCGTATGGCTGCGCCAGTTTTGGCATTGGGGGTATTGGTTACATCTCCCAATCCAAACACATTTGTGTATTTTTTGTGCTGGAGTGTATGTTTGTCTACATCTACCCAGCCATTGGCATCAGCCAGTGGACTATTACTGACAAAGTCGGGAGCGCTTTGAGGAGGGGTAACGTGAATCATGTCAAATTTTTTCACCACCATCGATTTACTTTCGTCGGAGTGAGTTACCCGAAAAGTAGCTTCCTTTTTGTCGCCATCTATTGAGATCAGTTCGTGGCGATGGTTTTGTGTAACACCGTATCTCTCACATACTTTATTCAAGGTTTCGGCGTATTTCTTAATCCCAAATATGACCTTTCCAGCATTGCAGAACTCGATATTTGCCTGGGCCAATAATCCATTTTTGCGCAAGTAGTCTCCTGCGAGATACATAATTTTCTGAGGAGCTCCTCCGCATTTTACTGGGGTAGCTGGGCTGGTAAATAAGATAGTACCACCTTTAAATTTCCTTAAACTCTCGAAGGTATAAGGAGCTGTCTGGAAAGAATAATTACTACAGACACCGTTTTTTCCTAGAGTTTCTTGCAAACCCTCTATCCAATCCCAGTTGATCTGGATACCGGCACTAACTACTAAATACTGATAACCTATTTTTTGCCCATCTTTGGTGATTACGAGGTTCTTCTCTGGCAAAAAAGTATCCGCATATTGTTTTATCCAGGTTACTTTTGAGGGCATAACTTCTTGAGTATGCCTTACCGTTTTTTGGATATCAAAGTCGCCACCACCTACCAATGTCCAGGCAGGTTGGTAATAATGCTTTTCGGAGGGTTCTATGATGCCTATGTCTAAGTCTGGCATTTTTCGTAATAATTGAGCCGCTACCGAAATTCCTCCATTACCTCCCCCAACAATGAGTACTGAATGCTTCTGGGTATTCGTTGTATTGTCCATAATTATTAGTTGTATATGTTTATTTAAATATTTAATTAGATTAATGCAATTTAAGTATTAATTTCTTAACATATATAACTATGTTCATATTTTGTTTAAAAAAAATATTATTTTTTATGGAAAATAATACTCCACATCCCTCTGAGCTCTGCCATTTTGTAGCCAGTAGCTTGATCGTTTGGGTATAACTTCTGGATTGTCTGATAATTTTTTTCGCTCACTTGTTCACCTACTTTCCCATGGCAGTTCAAACACAAAGGCTTAATAAAAATAGGAGCGTTAAACATCGTTCGCCCATCCGACAAACTAGTCAATTGAGCTCCTAAAGTTTTACCTGCCTCTAAGGCTGCCTGGTAGTTTTCTAATATCTTTTTTTCTTGTGCGTTGGGAAAGTTTTTAGGATTTCGGGTGTTGAGGCTTGTCCGGCGAATGCTCACCTGATGTTTCTGCGCAGTTGCTTTGGTGAGAGGCAATGCCTTTACATTACAATAAGAAACGGCTTCATCAACGCCTCCTCTTTGTAAAGCAGCTTTCAACTCTTTGCTCAAAGCCCCAAATGTTTCTTGAGCAATGGCTTTACCTTTGGTTTTGAACACCTGATCGTCATTAGAGTGACTTTGTTGTTTAGATTGTTTACAAGCCACTAGACCCAGCAAAGCAATCATTAAACTGAAGTGAAAGAATTTTGAGTACCTAGTCAAAACAGTGTGTGGTTAAGTTACTTCATTGCTGCATGATGTACTGGTTGGCCAAGCGACTTTTACCCAGCGAAATCATACAGCAATAGATCATCAATAATTTTGAGAATGATTTTTATGACAAAGCGTTCCAGGCCATAATGCCTCCATCCAGGTTATACAGTTTTGTGAAACCCATTTGAGCCATCATTGCGCAGGTTTTTCCACTACGATTGCCACTTCTACAATATACTAAATAGGTTTTGTCTCGGTCTAATTCGGTTACCTTGTTAGTAAAATCTGGCTTCATGAAATCAATCAAAATATGATTGGGAATGCTTCCTTCATTCAATTCGGCTTCTGAGCGTACATCCAGAATAACAGCATTTGATTCGGTTTCTATTTTGTTTTTGAACTCTGTAACCGGAATATTTTTAAAACTCATAATCGTTATATTGTGGGTTTTGTAAAGGGTAGGCATCTCTTAGAAGATGCTTACCCTTTGAATCTATATCTAAATATATGACTTGGTAATCAATTATAGGGTAGAAGGACAAACATACTCAGTTTTGGCGATGTCTGTTTTGGCAATTTCACGGAAACCACCTTTAACATCTACAATATTTTGATAACCATGTTTTTTCAAGATAGAAGAGGCCACCATAGAGCGATAACCACCTGCGCAATGCACATAATAAGTAGCTTCCTTGTCTAAATCATCTAAATGACCATTGATAAAGTCTAGCGGAAAGTTTTGAGCATCAATTACATGTTCTGATTGGTGCTCGGTGGGCTTACGTACATCCAAAATATTGATATTGCCTTGGGCTTTCAAAGCTTGTAGTTCGGTAGCCTCGATAGAGCGAATTTGATCTACCGACTTTCCAGCTGCTTTCCAGGCATTGAAACCACCTGCCAGATAACCGATGGCATTGTCATAACCAACCCGTGCTAAACGTAATACCGTTTCTTTTTCTTTGCCTTCTTCAGTCACTAGCAAGATAGGTTCATTGAGGTTTTTGATAAGTGTACCTACCCAAACCGCAAAGGTACCTTCCAGGCCAATGTTCATCGATCCTGGGACAAATCCCTGATTGAAAGTCTGTTCGTGGCGAGTATCCAAAATGATGATACCTTCTTTGGCTTTAGCTTCAAAATCTTCTACGCTTAGGGCGGTCATTCCACGGCTAAGCACTTCATCTACTTGCTCATAACCCTGCTTGTTTAACATAGCATTTTTAGGGAAATATTGGGGGGGAGGCATAATACCATCCGTCACTTCTTTGATGAATTCCTCTTTGGTCATGTCGGCACGAAGCGCATAGTTTGTCTTTTTCTGATTGCCCAAAGAATCATAAGTTTCATCGCTCATATTTTTGCCACAAGCCGAACCAGCCCCGTGTGCTGGGTACACAATTACGCTATCTTCCAAAGGCATAATTTTGTTGCGGAGTGAATCAAATAGATAACCTGCTAAATCTTCTTTAGATAGGTCTGATTTTACGGCCAAATCTGGACGGCCTACATCGCCAATAAAAAGGGTATCTCCAGTAAAGAGTGCGTGGTTTTCACCTTTTTCGTCAATCAATAAGAAAGTGGTAGATTCCATTGTATGACCCGGAGTGTGCAACACTTTAATTTTTACATCGCCTAGTTCAAAAACCTCTTCATCTTTAGCCAGATGAATTTCATAATTGGTTTCAGCGTTTGGTCCATAAACAATAGTAGCACCAGTTTT
The DNA here is from genome assembly GCA_003483885.1 of Microscillaceae bacterium. Taxonomy (GTDB): domain Bacteria; phylum Bacteroidota; class Bacteroidia; order Cytophagales; family Microscillaceae; genus Microscilla. The sequence goes on along the minus strand of DMXI01000608.1, from coordinate 18,281 downwards.
ATTGGCCAAATCTAAGTGACCAGATACAAAGTCAGCGTGAAAGTGGGTTTCGAAAATATATTTAAGTTTTACGCCATTGGCTTCTATTTTTTCAATGTAAGGATCAGTTTCACGTAGAGGATCAATGATGGCAGCTACTCCATTAGATTCTATATAGTAGGCAGCTTCTGCCAAGCAGTTGGTATAAATTTGTTCTATTCTCATGATTTTCCTTTTTAGCATTGTCTGAATTTTTGAATATTTTTCTGACTGTAACAATCAAACACTCAATAACTTTATCCAGTTCTACAAAAATACGTTGATTTTCCTTTTCAAACGAAAGATTGTTTAAATCAAGTTGGATAATTATTCAAATAAATATATGTTAATTTTTACATATGTTTTGCTCAAAAAAACGGATAATCACACAATACGCTTTCAGTGTTTCTTATCCGAATACCTTTTACAATACCTTATTACCTAGATAAAGCTGCAGTTTTCCATACAGTCAAATATCTTTGTAATTTGAGTATCTGCTAGTTCATAGTAAATATTTTTTCCCTGGCGATTCGCTTTCAATACTCCCTTGTCTTTCATTTTAATCAAATGATGAGAAAGGAGTGATTGTTCGGTTTGGGTTTTTTCTTTCAAATCCGAAACGGTTAATCTACCATAATTTTGCAATACTTCTAGTATACTAAGCCTTACTGGGTGAGCAATGGTTTTTAACACCTCAGCCACCCTTTCCAGTTTTTCTGGACTAATGTTACGTTTGGTTACAGTCATATGAATGTCAGCTTAAACCACCAATGAATGGTGCTTTTTTGTAATTACGATGTAAATGTATGAACATATTTTCATATATCCAAATCGAGGTTGAAAATTTCTTTATTACTTAAAATTTGATGATGCTCGCATTCTTTTAATAAAGGCCTATCTTTGAACTTATCTGGACTTTTCTCGCTCATATTATGAGAAATAGAGAAGAGGTCATGAATAACCGATAGATCACTTAAGCATAATAAAATTATTTATCATGAGAATCAAACTTATCCTTACCTTATTTCTAGTAATCAATGGTTTTTTTGCAAATGCCCAATTGGGTTACAACCTGGATTTTGAGCGTGGAACTGGTGACAAAATGTTTGTAATGGAAGATGCTCGCCTTAAAAAAATGAAACCAGGGTATAGTTTTTTTGTAGACCCTAAAGTGTCTAAAAGTGGAAAAAAATCATTGATGTTTTTTTCTCGGGCTTCTCGAGAATCCTCTTCTGGGGCGTTTCAACTGCAAATTCCTGCCAAGTTTACAGGAAAAGTAATCGAGTTGAAAGGGTATTTGAAAACAAAAGATGTGAATGCAGGTGGGTTTGCTGGGTTGCATTTAAGCACTGAAGATCAATATGGAGAGAAAATCGATGGGAGCAATTTAAGATCAGTGCAGGTGTATGGTACCAATGATTGGAAAGAGTATTCCATAAGATTACCATTGACCGATTATACTTACTGGGTTAATGTAGGAGGATTTATTTTAGGAGATGGTCAAATCTGGATAGATGATCTTCGACTGTTTGTAGATGGTAAACCTTTGGCCAAGGTACAACAGAAAGTTTATCCCCCAAAAGCATCAAGACCCGAAAAATACTTTGCCCCCAATAAAAAAGACCTATTAAGTGAATGGAAAAAAATTACCCAATTGATGGATACCATTCGTATGAAAACTCCAGACTTTGGGGCATATGTAGGGTTGGTTTATAAGGGGAAGATTATTGGCTCTCTAGAAAATGGATGGGCAGATAGGGAAAAGCAATTAAAAATGAACGATCAACGAGTGCATATGTGGGGCAGTATTTCTAAAATGTTTACTTCCATTGCTGCATTCCAATTGATAGAACAAGGCAAACTGAACTTAGATGATCCGGTGACCAAGTACATACCTGAGTTGGGAGAGGGGGAAGCTAAATTTGGTGGTATGTCGGCCATTAAGATTCATCATTTGCTGGTGCATAACAGTGGCTTTGATCGCGAACCTGCTTATGCAAAACTCAAAAAGCAATTCCCCAAATTTAAACGATACATTCCTACCTTTGAAGAAATCAAGCCTTTTCTTAAGCATACTTCGCAGCGTTTTAAGCCTGGGGAGAAGTATGAATATAACAATGGTGCATATTCGGTGCTTGGAGTCGTAATAGCGCGTGCTTCGGGAGTTGAGTTTACCAAGTATGTTACCAATCATATTTTTAAGCCACTGGGAATGGAAACCGCTCATTATGGAGTATCGCCAGCGCATTTGCAAAAAGATTTTGGCAAGAGTTATAGGCTAAAGAACGATGGTAGCTGGTACAAATGGCGGTTTGATGAAAGCCAGGGTTTCAAAGAAGGCAACGGAGGAGTCAAAGGAAAAGTAGCTGACTTGCTAAAGTTTATGGACTTTTTACGGTTTAGAACTCGCAAAGCTTACCTTAAAAACTACGAGAAGGTATTGCCACGAAAAGTACTGGAAAAATATTATCTTAGTTTGAAACGAGATATCCCCAAACTATATACTTTTATGTTTACCCGAGATAGTATTGCCCGCTATGTGGTGAGTGGGTTTATGCATAAAATTTCTACCAGAAGCAATTATCAATTACAGGCGATAGGCCATAGTGGAAGCATAGAAGGGTACTTCTCTAATTTTGAGTTTAGGCAAGCAAAAGAGGCTCCTTATGGCTGTATTATGATGATGAATACTACTGGTTATATCGGTTCTAAGCAATTTACAAGCTATGCAATGATTTGGAACTACCTAAGCAAGTTGATGAATGGCGAAAAAATAGATACTTCTCGGCTTAACTGGAGCAAAAGACACGCATTTTTGCAGTCTACCAAACGAATGAGAGAGGCGAGGAAAAAGATGAAAAAGTAAAAAACGCTGCTGTTAGTTGAAAAAATCAAAAAGAGCAGAGACCAATTGAGAGGGCCTCTGCTCTTTTTTTGAATAGTACTTTTAATTAAAACCTAAGCCTTACCGAGGCATTAAACAATGCTCCCAATTGGCTAAAATGATAGCCGTCATAAGTCATTTGAGAGTAACGCTGATTGAAAGTAATCAGGTTAGATTGTACTTGAATAGGGGTAAGCCCAAAAGTATCGGTGCTGGTATCATCAATAATGGCTTGGCCAGCTGCGTTTTCAGCCACAAAGTTCCATTTAGGCAGAATACCCAAAATATTATTGACATTCAGCGATATGGTCAATTTATCGGTAGGTGAAATAATTACTCCAAGATCAGTAACTACCTGTGGGTCAAACTCTGTTCTTAGGTTTTCATCCAACCCTTGTTGTTTAAAGGTAGTTTTGCCAAAGTAGGTATTGTTCAAAGTAAATCTAAATTTCCCTAAGTCATAGTTTAACCCCAAAATCCATTTAGTTTCAGGTCTGGATGTAAAGAAAAGCGCTTCTTGGGTCGCATTTACAATCGATTGATTGGCCGATACTACAATGGCAGGATTATTTACCTCATTGATACGTTCGTTTTGTAGTACCACGTTACCAGCCAGGTTTATCCCCAGAACTCCGCGCCCTAAGCGAATAAAATTGATGCTTCCTACAAAGTCAATCCCCGCTGTACGGCTGTCTATGGCGTTGCTAAAAAAGCTTACATCATTTAGGTTGTTAGCCGCCAATAAGGCATCTAATGGTGTGTTGCCAGCAGCGGTAGGGCCTATTTCAGTACCTAAAATGATTCTATCTCTCACCTCAATGTTATAATAGTCAACTGTAAAGTTGATATTCTTGGCGGGTTTCACTGCGATACCTGCGGTAAAGTTCTGAGACTTTTCTGCATCCAATGAATTGATTCCCAACAATCTAGCTTGGGGAGATACATTGTTGATCAATCCTCCTACCTGGATGCCTGCCCCAGGTACAAATGAATACTGGGCTTTTTGGGTGTAGATTTGATGTAAAGTAGGTGCTCTAAAGCCAGTAGATACCGAACCTCTTACAATCAATTGATCACCTAAGATTTTATATCTGGAGCTCAATTTCCACACAAAGGCTTCGCCAAAATCGCTATATTCTTCTATTCGTGCCGTTCCATTGATAAGAAAATTTTCGGTAATGTCATATTGAAGATCTATGTAACCACCAATGTTGTAGCGGTTGAATTTACCAGAGTTTTCGGGTTGGTTACCAGCAAAAGAATCGGCTCCTCCACCATCGTAAGAAGCCAGCGAACCTTCTATTACAGTAAAAGTTTCTGATCTAAACTCTGTACCTAGACCAATACTTAATTTTTCTCCAATTCTTCTGGAAATATCAATATTACCTACGATGTGCGTAAATCGTGAGCCACCCGCATCAAAGGTAATAGGAGAGTTTTCTCGATAAAGCGATGATCCTTGAGTAAGCTCGCCTGCATCTACCACTCCATTTCCATTAGCATCTAGCCAGGTAGAAGGAGAGTAAACAAAGTTGCGATTATGCGAATTATTAATGGTATAGAGTTGTTGGTTTCCTCCAATGGTCAACGAGGCGTCGTGGTTCCATTTTCCCATAGTACCTCTAATTCCAATGGTGGCATTGTAGTCAGAAAGGTCTCCATCAAACGAAGGAACATATCCATCATATCCTCCAGCGTTCGTTGGGTGAGTCCCCGGGAAAAAGTTAGCCAAATAAGGAAAGTCCTGAATTGTTCGCCAGTAGGGAGTACGATAGTTGGCAAAACTGTTGACTTTTTTGTACACATAGGCTGCGTTGCCATACACCTCAGCATTGGGCGATATATTGATACCAGTGTTAATTAAAAACTTGGCTGCGGTAGTTTGAGGAGAGCCATTGATATTGCCCGCATCTGGTTTTCGGCTTAAAAACTCGCGCACAAAGTTAATATCAGCCCCAAAGTCGGCGGCTTCTCCCTCGGCATTTACGGTACCTGGTCTATTGGCAAGCCCTGTTTGAGATAGGTCTATGGCATAGTTTAAGAAGCCCTTGCCTTTAAGGTCAGAACCATTGGTGAGCGCGACTCCGAAAAACTCTCCATCGCCTTCTCCGGTAACTCCTCCTCTTAGGGTAAGCGCAGCACCGTCTACTTGGTCTTTCAGTACAATATTTACCACCCCGGCAATGGCATCAGAACCATACTGAGCAGAAGCCCCATCTCGCAAAACTTCTACTCGCTTGATAGCATCTATGGGAATGGCAGAGATATCAGCACCAGTTTCGCCTCTACCTGGAGAAGTTTGCACATAAAGTAGAGAACTAAGGTTTTTACGCTTTCCATTGATCAAAATCAAGGTACGGCTTGGCCCCATATTTCTGATTTCATAGGGATCGAGCAAAGAAGTAGCATCATTTACTGGAGTTTGTACCGTATTGAATGACGGAATGGTATACTGCAAGGCTTTATCAAAGGTAGTTTGTCCAGTAGCTACTAGTTGATCAGCCCCCACTTTGTCTATGGGAAGGGGTGTATCTCCATCGCTTCTGGGTGCTCCACGACTTCCAACTACTACTACATCTTCCAATGCAGAACCTTCCAGTAATACAATATTGAAGGTGTTTTTCCCGCTCACGCTTACCTCTTGAGTCTGAAAACCCACAAAACGAATTTCAATAATGGCATTTTCTGAAACATTCAGGGCAAATTTTCCATCCACATCGGTGGTAGTACCATTGGTGGTGCCCTTTTCGAGTACCGTAGCGCTGACTAAGGGTTGTTGTTTGTTATCCAGGACAGTTCCTGAAATGGTTTTTTTCTGCCCAAAAGCTACTGTGGAGAGTAGTAAGGACATTGTTAGGATTAGCAAATTTTTTTGCATAATAATTTAAATGTTAAGGGTTAATTGTGTTAAAATAAGTAAAGTTAGTCGCTGTATTATTGCCAATATCTCATTGGCCGAAACCAAGGCGCAAACGTAAAAGCGATAACTGAAAAATCCTATTTTCATCACCCTTTAAATACCATTCAGTGAAAAATTCCACTCGAAATGCAGGTTTTAATTCTATTAATCCTAATTTGGGCGTTTTTTTATATGGTATTAGTGTTAAAAAAGCAAATAAAAAATGGTGCTGAGCAGCGATTAAACAAACGGAAGAGGTTATGATGAGAGGCAAGTTGTTAGATACTTTGGCTAAACTTGGCAGTAAAACCACTGCTCACGACGTGGCACCTTGGTTGGTATCTCCGCAATTGAAAGATGTCTAGTAGTGTAGGGGAGAGGCTATTTCAAATATTCAAACTTTAGGACATTACTTGAATCTTTGGATATTAAAATTCCTTGAGTGCTTTGTTTGATATCTAACTCAAAAGCTCCTGCCAAGTATTTTTTACCATTGGCCAAAGTATCCTTAGTCGTAAAACTGACACGAAAATGGTGCTTGCCAGGGGTAAACTTGAAAGATAATTGGGCGGGAAAATTTTCATCCTTTTTGAATCCCTGGCTAATATTTGCGGTAGCACTATTGATATATCCTGATTGGCTGAGATTTTTTACTTCTTGGGTAAATTGCACTGTAATGTCTTGTAAAAGTGGAGCTATTTTGGAGTTTACCATTTTTTTGAGACTATTGGCTACATTGCTAAAATTACTCTGGGAACTTTTGCGAATATAAGTACTGCCTGAGTTGTGAATTTGATATGTTTTACGGTTGATGCGTAAATATATTGAGGTTCCCCCTCGGTCATGCGTTTGAGAATGTTGGGTCTTGATGAGGTCAAATTTATTGTGCACAAACGTTTGATAGAGCTGGTCTAACTCTTTGGCTGAGAGCTTAAAGTAAGTTTTGTTTTTTGTACGGTACGCTTGGTTTTGCTGGTAGCAGCTATCTGCTGAAATATATACTCCTTTTGAGATAGGAAGCATCCCTCCACCATTATGCATCTCAATGATCATGCCTTGTGGGCGTTTTTGGGGTAGGCTGCTGCTTGCTAATGGATTATTAGGTAGGAGGCCTTTCTGTGATAAGTAAAAAGTAATGCCAATGGTAACTACCAACAATGCAATGATTAAATGATGGGTTTTCATAAATAAGGAGATAAGGTACTAGATTGTTAAAAGTCTCAATGGTAAGTCACTATCAGTGTGTTTCGCAATGCGTTGCGCAGCCATTCGACCATAAAACCATTTAGTCATATTTAATTTTGACTAGGTACTTATTATATACAAAAATTCTCCAAAAATGGGTGTTTTTTAGAGTAGAGGTGTCATAAAAAAACCGCCCTTTCAAAAGGCGGTTTTCTATATATAATATTATGTATGCTCAATCTATTATTCAGGAATTAAAGTAAAGCTCAAGTTTATTGCCCCTGCTTTCCCTGCTTCGTCGGCACTGTATTTTAGCTGAGTAGCCGTAATGGTTACCCCAGTTAGAGTAACGGAGCTACCGCCAGCGGTAAGGGTGATGGTAGAACCATCGGTGCTTTGACTCCAGCTTCCATTAGAACTTGTGCCTTGACGATCTACTAAAGTGTAAGTTTTAGTAGTTCCTGATTCGGCAAATGTGATACGGTATTGAGTAAATTCAGCCGTAATATCCAATGAGTTTTCTAATACTTGCGATACTTTCCAGGTTTTCAGCAAATTAGTGTCAGTAGAGGAACCAGGAGTAGGGTTATCATCACTTCCGCCACAGGCTTGTACTAGCACCATTACTGCAGCTACAAGAGTCAATACTATATATTTCTTCATTGTTTTTCTAATTTAAAATTTCTGATAATTTATAAAACGCTTATTGTTTTTGCAAACGACGTGAAACAATTTGATTGCCAATGTTGAAAATCACCACGTAATTTCCCTTGCCTAATTGACTTAAGTTTAAGGTTAAAGCACCATTTTGAGCTTTTCCATTGCCTGTGCTTACCACACGCCCTTGTAAATCTACTATTTGGTAGCTAATGTCAGTAGACGCTTGGCCACTTACCATTATTTTTACCCGATCAGTTGCTGGGTTAGGGCCTATTTTAAGCTTTCCAGTAGTTAAGGTATTGGGCAACGAAGTTACACTGCTGGTGGCAGTTCCTGTGAGGTTGACAGTGTAAGTTCCTTCATCGGCATCATTACTAGTAATAGTAAGCACCGCACTGGCTGCTCCTACAGTAGTACCAGCCGTGTATTTTACCGTGAAAGTGACATTGCCATTACCTGCAACTGGTGAAGTCACATTGGTTTGGGTAACGGTAAAGTCAGCTGCATTGGTACCACTTACAGCAACCAAACTACCTGCGGTTCCACTCAAAGTAAGCATTCCATTTCCAGTGTTCTCAATCGTGAAAGTTACGTCAGCAGAACTCTGTCCAGATTGTACCGAACCAAAATCATAAGTACCACCTGAAGCTACATCAGTAGTTCCTGCTTTTACATTAATTTCAGGGTTGGCCCCATTTCCAGTTAAGTTGATGGTATAGGTTCCTTCATCGGCATCATTACTCATGATGGTTAAGGCTGCAGTACGAGTTCCGGTAGCACTTGGATTAAGTGATACTGTAAAAGTCTTGTTGGAAAAACCTGCAATTGGTGAAGTTACATTGGTTTGGGTAACGGTAAAGTCAGCTGCATTGGTACCACTCAAAACGACCAAACTACCTGCGGTACCATTTAAGGTAAGATCAAATCCTCCCAAATTTTCAATAGTGAAAGTAACATCTCCTGAACTACTTCCTACATTCACATTACCAAAGTCGCGAGTACTATTAGAAGCTAGGTTAGTAGTACCTGCTTTGACGTTGATTTCTCGGGGAGTAGTGTAAATATATACCTGACCCAAATTTCGGTCAGTTATATATAACTCTCCATTTGCATTAAACGCCAAGAAGTCAGCTGAAGTAAGAGTGCGGTGGGTGGTAAGATTACTTAAAAAAGTGAAACTACTGTTGAAAATTAGGATTTTGTCATTAGCAACATCAGAAACATAAACATTCTTTTGGGCATCTAATGCAATACCTAAGGGGCTTTGAAATTCTCCGTTGCCAGTTCCAGAAACGCCAAACTTTGAAAGAAAAGTACCCGTACTGTCAAATTTTTGTACGTTGTCATTGCCAGTATCTGTTACATACAGATTGGCATCGCTATCTAATATAATACCATAAGGCGCACCAAACTGTCCATCGGCTGTTCCGGCCATTCCAATGTTTTTGATAAATACGCCATCATTGGTTAGTTTTTGTACCCGATCATTAAAACGATCTACTACATACACATTATTTGCGGCATCTATTGCAATTCCGACAGGGTTATTAAAGTCCCCATTGGCGGTGCTTGCAGTAGTAGTTCCTATAACCTTCACAAAAGTACCGCTACTGTTAAACTTTTGTACCCTATTGTTACTACGGTCTGTCACAAAAATATTTCCTTGGCTGTCTACAGCGATACCAGTAGGGCCATTGAATAGTCCATCAGTGGCACCTGGGCCTCCAAACTCAGAAACAAAAGTACCTGTATTATCATATTTACGAATTTTATTGCTACCCAGGTCAGTCACATAAAAGCTTCCGTCAGCAAGTATAGCAATACCTTCTGGTGAGGTGATGGCTATAGAATCTTTAACGCTTAAAGCAGACTGAGCCAACAACTGGGGTGAAATCAAACATAGTAGGCATAACAAGCTCCATAGTCTGGTCAAATTATAGAATTTTGAGCGTTGCATAATTTTATATTTTGGTTAAGTTAATTAGAAGTTGCAAAGATAATTTTTTCCTGTAATTTCAAACCTCTTTTGTTTTTTTTTACAAAGTATTAATACAAGACAAAACTATTGATACTTTTTCTTGGGCAAAAGGTAAACAAAATGCTATTGTTTTAAGACGAAGTGTGTTTTGATAAAATTGTTCTTTAACATTATTTTTGGCATTTTTTAAGAACAAAAATGGAGTTGTTTTTATCGTATAATACCTAAAAATAACAAAAGATTTGTGGTTTGTTTTGGAGGAGAGGAGATCTATATAGTATATTTGAGACTTTCAGCTATTTTGTTTTTTTATTATCTATAAAGCTTTGATTATCAGTGCTTTCAAAAAAAACTTTTTTTGGTTACTTTTTGGCAAGTAGACTGATATATGAGTAGTTTTACCTTATACTAACTGAAAGGCAAAGTTCTCTATTAAGGTATTAAATTTCTTAGACGAACTGTACCCAAACCCTACAAAACTATAATGAAAGTATTATCAAAACCGCTAGCAATTGGCTGTATTATACTGGTCAATCTGTTATTGAATATCCATCTGGCTTTTGCTCAACCTGTTGTTGAAAAAGTAAGGTTTTATGTTTCTCAGACAGATTTCCCTACTATAACTAAAGGTTTTCGCCTCCCTCGACAAAATTCTGGCTCAGATAGCGCGCGTCATGTACCACTCAATTATTTTATTGTTGAGATTAATTTTAATGAAAATATTTTGCCAACGCCTTTTCCAGCTGGATCCGGCAGAACATCAGATAATCTTTTTAACTCGCGGTACGACCTTTCTAGAACGATTGATATATTAGATGGGTCATCAACCAGCCTTATTACTGGGGTGGCTTCTCTGGGCAACTCTGATAATCGGGCTGACCTTGATGTACAGCAAAACTCCCAAAGTATATTATTTTTATTACGGCTTACCGCCGATTTAAGCCCCAATACTACTTATACCTTACGGCTTAGGGGTGGCGCATTAAGAAATGGTGCTGGAGATGTAGTGCCTGCCCAAGACTTTAGTTTTAGAACCTCCAACGCATTATCGGTAACTGGGGGGACTGCTTCAGGAGATTTATGCCAGACAGAAGTAGCTACTGTTTCCCCCATTTTAATTTCTGAAGTTTCTGCTTATGGTTTTGTTCGTAATAAAACAGGAGAGCTTGATATTCATTTTGATGACAGTGACTTCAAATTTGATAATAATCAGTCGGTCGCTGGTAAAGAACTAGACATAAGGTTTTTAGGTCCTAAAAACAGTAGTAATCCGATAATAAACTCAATAGATGTTAATGCAGACCGGATTAGAATCAACTATACCATTGAAGATGCAGGTTTAAGTAATACGTTGATGATTTCTGGGGTGAGGGTAATTTACAATGCTGACAGAACCCAAACTGCCCATATTAGGGTAGACCCAGCGGACCTCCAACGTTATGATTTTGTTGGTTTGGCTGGGCAAAACTTGGTGACTATTGAAGGACGAGCTACCATACCTGACCTAGACTTAAACCCCTCGGCCATTACGGGAGTGGCTAACCATTGTCTATCAAGTGGGTCCAGGGTTTATTCGGTTGATCCAGTAACTGGAGCCAATGCCTACCTTTGGACTGTATCATCTACTTTTTTTGATGTAACTGGTGCTACAGCCACTTCAGTGGCTGATCAATGGAGAACCACTACCAACTCTATTACCCTTACTCCAAAAGCCGTGACTGGCGGTACAACAACTCTTACCGTAAAAGCAGTAAATAATTGCCGCGAAAGCCAAAATCCTCGGGTTAAAAATGATCTTAGAGTTACCGCGAATCTTAATGACCCTTCTCTAAACTTAAGTCCTGGTGATATTACTGGCCCTTCTGGTTCTCCTTCTATTTGTTCTAACGCAGGGACATCATTCCGTTATACTGTACCAAGAGTAGCAGGAGCTACTCAATATGAATGGACTATTCCTCCGCAATTTGGTGGAGGTACTACTACTACCACCGACAACTACATTGATTTAACCCCAAGTGGCGCAGGAACAGGTATCTCTATTTCTGTAAGAGCAATTAATGGTTGTTTAAGAGGAGTCACTGAAGGAACTATTACAGGCATTACAATCAATTCACCTACGCTTGCTGGAGATTTGTCATTTGAAAGCATCGATTTAGGGTCCTTTCCCTCAGGTGGAACCCCTAGTATCGCTGTGAATGCTAATACTCAAACCTTGACAGTAAATGTATCAGGAGGAACTGGAACAGTTACCTTTTCAGGCGATGGAGTTGGTGGAGCTGGCAATAATGAATTTTACGCAAGCGTAGTAGGTATTGGTAATAGTAGCACTGTTACTTATAGATTTGTGAGAGATGGTACTGGTTGTGTTACTACTGGAACTTTTACCATCAATGTATTTGACCCAAATGCTACCATTTCGGGAGTAACCAATTACTGTGATAATGTAACAAGTGATCAGGAGTTTCGGGTAAAAACCTCGGCTAATGGTTTTCCTATTCCTTCTGGCAACGTGGTATTACAGCGCCTAACCGCACCGGGAGGGATCATCACTCAATCACCCACCAGCGGTTTCCGTTTAGACCGGACTGAAAGCGGAGATTATGTGTTTTTTCTTGTTCCATCTACTTTAATGCAAGGAACCTATCGAATTACTGCAACTAATGTTCCTTCCCCTCTTCCTCCTCCTCTCGTGACCCCTCCACCTCAATCTTTTACTAAAACATTTGTTGTCAATACTGCTCCTAATCCGAGCATTTCGAGGCGTTCTGGTATAGCACCAGGTACTGGTACGGCGATAGATCCTTTTGTCGTTTGTGCTGCATCTACCTCTTCCTTTCAGGTGCCTGCTATCAGTGGACGAACTTATTCCTGGGTCCTTTCTGGGGGAGGTACTATTTCTGGAAGTAGTAATGGAAGCATCGTTACCATTGATTGGACATCATCTACTACTGGGGGGAATTTTGATTTAAGCGTTACTGAAACCAACACCACTACCAATTGTTCGGAAACTGTTACAAGTAGATTTACTGTAAACCCCCAACCTTCGCCAACCATTACCCCAGATGGTACCAATAACAATTGCGTAGGATTGGACCAAACCTATACCGCTAGTGGGGGAACTTCTTATATATGGAATGTAGACCCTGCTGAAGGAAGAATTACTTCTCCTACTAGTACCGGAAATCAAGTGACTATACAATGGAATAATGTAGGTTCAGGTACTGTAAACCTGATTGCCCGCAATGCTGCTGGTTGTCAGAACAACACTGATGTAACGGTGATGATTAATACTCCTCCCATACCTGGATTTGCTCCTACTACCCCAACTGTGAATTTGAAGAATGCCTGTATAAACTCTACTGGCTATACGTATACAATCAATGCTGTACCGAGTGGGCATTCGGTTATTTGGGAGGTAACTGGAGGAACTATTCAAAGTCCTAGTGGAAATGTGACCACTTTTTCAGGCACAGAACTTAATTCGGTCGTGATTGATTGGGGAAATGCTCCAGGTGATGCAACTATAAGAGTAACTCAAAGAGATGGATCTGGTTGTGAAGGAACTGTCACAGAAACAGTAACCTTGAATCGTTTACCAAGTGTAGTAGTTTCTGGAATCACTACAAATCAACAGTTTTGTCTGGGATCACCTATGGTAAACTTGGTGGCTAATGCCAATGGAGCGGAAGTGAATAATTTGAATAATGGTCTAACCACCGATGTAGGAGTTTATACCATTACCGATGCTTCTGATGCGCTTATAACGACTTTGGCCAATGGCGTAAAATCTTTTGATCCTACTACACTTACGCCCGCAGGTATTGGCAACTATAAACTGGTATTTAACTTTGTAGATGCCAGAGGATGTAGTGCAAATACTATTACAATACCATTTAGTGTGTTATCCAGGCCTCCAGTAGCTATTAATAGTACGACTAGCACTATTGTTAATACGCCAACAGATACAACGGGATCAACTTGTGCCCGAGGAACTCAAGTGTATACTGTAGATGGTGGGATTATTCCAACTAATTCTTATTCTTGGTCAGTATCGGGAGGGATCGTTTTAAGCCAAGCAAGCGATAACTCACAAATTACGGTAAATTGGGGTACTCTGGCTATGGGAACCATTACCTTAACTGTAAGAAGTAGTAGTTCTTGTGAAGCTTCAACCACGGCTAATATTACTATCAACCCTTTGCCTGCTCCCACCTTTGCTACTGCTGCTACGAGTGCTTGTGTAAACTCTACCAACGAGATGTACACAATCAATACTACAAATACTGCGCATACATTTAGATGGGTAGTAGAAAATGGCGCTATTCAGGGAGGAACCATAAGGCCAGATGGTAAAAGTGAAATTATGGGTGCCGGAGTCACAAATGTGGCAATAGATTGGACCGATAGTACTCAGGGTGTCATTACTGTTACCGAAACCGATCTCAATAATTGTGTAGGTTCAGTGGCTCGAATCATTGCGCTTACACCTTTACCAGCGCTTACCTTTACTGGTTTAAATGCTGCTTATTGTGAAGGGGATGGTGCTATTACTTTGGCTCCCTCAGTAAATGGAGGAGCACCAACTAATCCTGGTAGTGGTAAATTCCTTGTGCGTGATGCTGCTGATGTACAAGTACTAGACTTGGGGGCCGGGGTCAACACTTTTAACCCATCCACTGTTGTGGGATTGAGGGGAACAGGAGATTATAAAGTGGTGTATCAATATACCGATGACAAAAGCTGTTTTGCCGAATCGCAGCCAATAGTCTTTAGAATAAACCCTTCTCCAAAAGGATTACGAGTTCAGGTAGAACGACGTTTTGATAGCCGTAATGTAATATTCAGAGCCTCAGCCAATAATGTAACTCCAGCCTGGAAGTGGAACTGGACTTTTACTGGTGTGACTAAAAGCCGTCAAGTTGATACTTTAACTTTAACTACCAATACTGCCCAGAGTATTTCTTATTCATTGTTGGTAGAAAATGCTGAAGGTTGCCAATTAGATTCTACAAAGGTTTTCAATATTGATTTTAACTTTCAAGGGAAGTGTTTTGGAACTGCCACTCAATTTAATGATTTAACTACTTTGGGAGCAGACCCAATAGAAGGGCGACTTTGGGAATTTGGTGATGGTAGCACTTCAACTGCCCAAAACCCAACCCATACATATGCAGCAGCAGGTACTTATTTTGTGAAACTCACCGTGACTCAGAGTATATTTAGTTATTCAATGGTTAAACGTATTGATATCTTCCCAGTATTCAATGTAACCCCTGCGGATACTTATAACGAAGATTTTACCAGTGGTGCTGCTGGATGGGTAAGTCACGGGATAGTAGATTCTAATGGAGTAGCTTTGGACCGTACCAGTTGGCGGTTAAAAGTTCCTAATGGGTTTGGAAACATTCCAGCGGATAAAGGAAATTCCTGGGTGACTGATAATACAGGAAGCTCGGTAGCAGTGGCCGATGCTAAGTATAACGGCAATGAACAATCTTTTGTAGAGAGTCCCTGTTTTAATATCAACGCGTTAAATCGTCCAATGGTGTCATTCAGTTATTTCTCTGATTTGGATAGAGGCTCCGATGGTGTCGTTCTATTATATACCATTGATGATGGTACTAATTGGTTTAGGGTAGGAGTCGAAAATCAAGGACTGCAGTGGTATGATACCAAACCTATTTTAGGTAAACCAGGAGATAGCTTCTCCAGTGACAATGGTGATAGCCAAGGATGGTCTGGAAATACTCAAGTGAGAACCACACCAAAAGTATGGAAAGTAGCTCGATTTGGATTAGATGAGGTGCTTAACAGGATGAATGCCGCAGGTGTAACTAATAGAATTGTCCGATTTAGAGTAGCCTTTGGAAGTAACTCTGATAACACTCCCAACGTACAATTTGATGGTTTTGCTTTTGATGACTTCCAGGTAAATAACCGTAACCGATTGGTGCTAAGTGAGTTTTTCATTAATCAAACTGCTGATCCAGATGGCGCAATAGATTTAGCCGGGCATACCTTTGCAGAAACCAAAGCGGAGGCAATGAATATCCACTATCATACTGATTTCCCAGGGGTAGATGAGATCAATACTACTTCTGAGCAAGACGTTAGTGCTCGCTCATTCCATTATGGAATCCGTGATGTGCCTCGAATTGTAGTAGATGGGGTTACCCGCGATGAAGTACCTGTACTGACCAACGGAGCAGCCAACAACTGGGCTGACTCAGTCTTTTCTACGCGTACTCTGATCAATGCACCATTTTTGATCAGCATTGCAAACCCTACAGCTACTAGTGGAGTTTTAACCATTAATGCTACTGTGAATGCGATCGAAGCGGTAAATAAACAAACCGTGATGCATGTAGTAGTGATAGATTCCACAGTTACTTTGGGAGGGGTGACTTATTATAATGCTGTACGGAAAATGTTGCCAGATGCTGCGGGTGAGTTCCGAGCGCAGAATTGGACCGCAGGTGATAGCCAAACTTTAAGCTATACTTGGGATTATGGTAGCTTAGGACTGGATCCCGCCAGGTTTAGAGTAGTAGTTTTTGTGGCCGATTATGAGAATAAGGAAGTTTATCAGGCTGAAGTGAGCAATATACAAGTAGTACGTGTAGGCGGAGGAAGTGGTAATAATCCTGATCAGGTGACGAGCATTGCGGATGATCTTAAGGGAGACAATGTGAAACTATTCCCGAACCCTACCAATCGTTATTTGAATGTAAGCCTACAAAACAAGGGTATTTCTTCGGATGCCAAATGGGAAATCATTTCTATGACTGGTCAAGTAATGAAACGTGGAATTTGGACCAGAGGCTATCAGCAAATTCAGTTAGACATTGCTGATTTGGCAGAGGGAGTATACATTATCAGTGTATCTGATGGTAAGACAGTCTTCCGACGCAAATTTGAGAAACATTAATCAACCAAGTTGATTTGAAATAAGAAATTCCCGAGGGTAGCCAATACCTTCGGGTTTTTTTATGGCATAAATTAGATAAGATTTAACGTGCCACCTTTGATGAGCAAATTCCACCTGTATAAATAGCCCTCCTAATGTTACTGAGGCAGCTACCATCTCCAGATTTTGAACATCGTCATGTCATTTCTAAGTATATTTTTTAGAATTATTATCCTCAAAATTACATCATCTTTATTGAAATCTGAGTCGCCTTGAGTGGCAATGTATTGAGATAAGCCACTGCCTGCTAATGATATCACATTACGCTTTTTAAGAATCAAGTTACAGACAAGGCCTGTTAATTTTTTTTGCGTGATATGAGCAGTGATTAGTGACCTTTTGGCTGTCCTGAGTAAATAAGTCGCGTTTTTTTAAGTAAGCAGGTAATCACTGCCTTGTTGTGAGGACAAAGAAACCTGCTTTTTGCTGTGATCAAAATACTGAATTATCAAGTATTATATTTCCCCTTTTTATAGAGTGGGTTAAAATATTTTAAAACGGAAAAATACAAATAAGATTTTAATTTTTAAATGTTAAAAATATTTTCATTACAAGGTTACCTTTTTTGTCTTTATTTGAATAAAAAGCAAGTGGCTAAATAGCCATTTTAACTTTTTAACTATTTCTGGATTTAAAACGGATTATCCCAAAACAACTAACTCCATGAAAGCATTATCAAAGCCACTGTTAATATTCTTTTTTGTACTCGCGAACTATACAATAGCATTTAGTCAACCTACTGTAACTAGCCTTAACTTTTATGCGCTAAATCAGGAAACAACTTCTGACGTTGTCAAAGGTCACGATTTTGGAGGTAATGGTGCTACCGAAGTACCCCTCAATTATTTCATTATTGAAGTGGTATTCGACCAAGAGGTGGAGCCAACTGTAGGAACGGGAACAGTTATCAACTCGGTAGCTGAGGTACTCCCATTGTTTGATTTAAAATTGTCCTCAGAAGCCACTCACACCACTGCTAATGATTTATTTCAAATAAGTAACCTTACCAATCTGGAAAATAATGATGTATATGAACCTACCAATGGTACAGTCAAATTGTTGGTGAAATTTAACAATGATTTGCTACCTAATACTAGTTATGATTTAAGGTTAAATGCAAGCAGTGTTACTGATAATTCGGGGGACCCCCTTGCAGCGGCATCCACTTTTTCTTTTACTACCGCTTCGGCCCCTTCTATTACTGTAGGTGATGCTTCAGCAGTAAATGTATGTAATAATGAAGTGATAGATGTGCCTACCATTGTAATATCTGAAGCATCCAAACATACTTTTGTACGAAATACTTCTGGAACTCTTACCCTAATATTTGAGGGTAATAATACCAATTTTGAGTTTATTACCACTTCTGCTACTGTAAATATGTTAGGAGCAAGTGGTAATACGGCAACCAAAGGCACCGTATCTGCCGCAGAGTTCCCCATTAATTATACCATCGCAGATGATAATGTCCGATTTGTCTCAATCATTATTACCGGGTTACAAGTCAGGTTTGTAGGTAGTGCAGACGAAACTATCAATATCGTTGCTAAGGATGATGTTGGACGTCATAATATTAACGGTTTGTACAGTCAGGGTAAGACTGGAGCTAATGCTGCTGTGCCCTTAGGTATAGTTGCCGGAAAGGGATCAATTTCTGATGCAGCACTTAATACGTCTGCCATTATTGGAA
>DMXI01000282.1 GCA_003483885.1 Microscillaceae bacterium | reverse complement strand
GCGGGTATTTTGCGAGGCAAAGAACTGAGCGAAGTGCTATTAGAAGGAGTAGCGCTGGCGGTAGGGGCCATTCCTGAAGGGTTACCCGCGGTAGTCACCATTACCTTGGCCATTGGGGTATCGCGCATGTCTAAGAGAAAAGTGATCATCCGAAAATTACCTGCGGTAGAAACCTTGGGAAGCACTACCGTCATTTGTTCTGACAAAACCGGCACATTGACTCAAAACGAAATGACTGTACAGCGGGTATTGGCGGGTGAAGAGACATTTAGCGTAAGCGGTGAAGGATATCGCCCACTTGGGCATTTTACCCTAGAGGGAGTCACATCCGAAAAGCCTGAAGTAGTGAAAACTCAAAAACAGGAGGCTTTGATAGAGCTATTGCGCGCAGGTTTGCTTTGCAATGATGCCCGTTTGTTAGAACAAGCCCATACCTGGCAATTGGAAGGCGACCCCACCGAAG
The DNA here is from genome assembly GCA_003483885.1 of Microscillaceae bacterium. Classification (GTDB taxonomy): domain Bacteria; phylum Bacteroidota; class Bacteroidia; order Cytophagales; family Microscillaceae; genus Microscilla. The sequence goes on along the minus strand of DMXI01000282.1, from coordinate 19,022 downwards.
GAGCTTTGCTTACTTCGGCCCTGAAGGGTGGACTTTTGCTTCAGCAACAGCATGAACATTTTCCTCGGATAGACGAAATTCCGTTTGAGTCGGAGTATCAATATATGGCTACGTTGCATCAGGCAAAAGAGCACACCCCGATAATGTATATCAAAGGTTCGGTGGAGAAAGTACTGGCAGCTTGCACCAATGCCCTCAACGCTGATGGTCAAATTTGCCCCATCAATTACCAGGGAATTCATCGTCGGGTCAATGAATTTGGAGGTGAAGGTTTAAGAATATTGGCTTTTGCCCGAAAAGAATTACCTCCATCTACCCAAACCATTGGTCACGAGCACGTAAAAGAAGGACTTACATTTTTGGGACTACAAGCCATGGCTGACCCACCTCGTCCTGAAGCGATATCGGCCATATCGGCTTGTAAGTCAGCGGGTATTGAAGTGAAAATGATTACGGGTGACCATGTAAGAACCGCTGCAGCCATTGCCAAAAAACTAGGCTTGGCTCAGGGGCATTCAGCAAATACTGAAGTGACTGGAGCCGAAATGAGTCAATTAAATACAGACCAATTGGTGGGTACTGCTCAAGAGAAAACGGTATTTGCCAGGGTAAGTCCGGGTCAAAAACTGGCACTGGTGAGAGCCTTGCAAGAGGAGGGACACATCGTAGCCATGACGGGCGACGGGGTAAACGATGCCCCCGCATTGCGCCAAGCCGATATTGGAGTAGCGATGGGCATTACAGGGACTGAAGTAGTTAAAGAAACGGCCGATATTATTCTCACGGATGATAACTTTTCCAGCATCAAAGCGGCGGTAGAAGAAGGAAGAAGGGTTTTGGACAATCTGGTAAAGTTTATTACCTGGACACTCCCCACCAATATTACCGAAGGAGTGGTGATTTTACTAGCGGCTATGTTAGGACTGGCGCTGCCCATTACACCATTGCAAATTTTGTGGATCAATATGACTACGGCTATTTTCCTGGGTTCTATGTTGGCGTTTGAACCCTTAGAGCCAGACGTAATGCAGCGTCCACCGCGTAATCCTAAAATGCCTTTACTTACTAAATCGCTGACCTTGCGAATATTCTGGGTGAGCGGTTTGTTGGTGGCCGGAGTATATGCGGCTTATCAATTTGCCATTGGTATGGGAGCCAGTACTCAGCAAGCCCAAACCTTGTGTGTCAATATCATTGTTTTTGGTGAATTGTTCTATCTTTTCAATACCCGTTCGCTGGAGTTTTCTCAATTCAAAATAGGCTTTTTTACCAATCCCTGGCTTGTGGTAGGAGTGTTGATCATGGTGGGTTTGCAAATGATCTTTGTATACGTACCTTTTATGAACCGAGTGTTTAATACTGCGCCTATTGGGCTAAAATCTTGGGTAGTGGTATTGGCTATTAGTTCATTATTATACGGTTTGGTGGAGTTTGAAAAAGCCATCAAAAGATGGAGAAAGTATGGTACTTTTTCCTCGAATGGAGCCATTGATCGGAAACAGAAAGAGCAATTAACTACCTCGAGTGGGTTGAATTAAGCGGGTCAGATAGAAGGCCAAGTAAAAGGCCAGGTAAAAGGATAAAAAAGCTTTATGCCGCCACTTCGGTTAAATCGCAAGTGTAATGTTCCATCCATTCGAGCATGCCCTCGTGGCTAATCACTACCGGATAAGTTTCTGAACCCAAATAGGTTTTTCCCTGGGCAATTTGCTGCATAGGAACTCCTACCAAGTGGAATAAATCATAGACGCGCTTATCGGCTTCGGCCAAAAAGATGGCTCCTGGGTGTTGAGTAATTTGCTGAAATGACTGAAACAACAGTTCTAAAAACAAGCTGCGGGAATTAACACCTGCGGCTTTGGCTTTTTTCTTATTGACTGCTAATCGGCCACAATGCCAGATGTTGTGAGGGGTAGTGTGAAAAGCGTCACTCAGTTGTTTTACATCAATGCCATACTCTACTTCAGCTGGAAGAAGTACCAAATCAGTTTTTTGGGTAGCCTTCATAGTACCTACCAGTTCGTTGTTGGCATTCATAAAGCCAAAGTACACCGAATGAGGAAAATACGTTTGATCCTCACAGTACATCGTCATGAGATCTTCCTGAGTTAAGTCCCAGGGTTGTTCATCAGTAAAAGTATTTCGGTAAATGTTAAATACGAATTGAGTGTATTGGTGAAGTTCTGACCAACCTATCTTGTACAAGTTTAATTTTGCAAAGTTACGAATGAGTGTTCGTTCTAAGGTACACTCCGTTATAAACGGGCTTGAGGGTGTGCCTGCCATAGTCAATATTATGCTTTGTTAATTAGTAATTTATGTAGCTATGCCTATTGAAGAATAATATGTTCGCAGTTGATATCTTTATATACACAAAAGTACTAGGCGGGCTGGAAATTATTTGAGTCTTTTATTACATTTTATTTCCAATGTGCCTTTTATTGCAATATTTCAGGATAGAATTGTTACCAATATTCAATAGCCCTGGTCAGGATTTTGGCCTATCTGGATTGTTTTGAAGTGATTAGACCCATTCAAAATTATGCTGGGTACTTTTTAAGACAACCTGACCAGTGATAAATTGTTTTGAACTAGTGAAACAACTTTGGTTGGCAGTGACTATCTACTTGGTGTAAAAAGGGGGGAGAAATAAATGAAATGAAGTAGGGAGATAAACCTAAAAATATTTAAAAATAAATTTTGTGACAGCTCTTGATTGTCAGGGGAAGTGAAAACCCGGTAAGTAGACCAAGCCTTACCGGGTACTTTTATTAAACGGATGGGTAATCCTCTAATTCTTTTAAATTTTTGGTCAGTTCCTCTTGTTCATAATGATGATCTTGCAGCTTATTGGCAAAGTAATCTTCGTATGCGCGCAAGTCGAAATGCCCGTGGCCACACATATTAAACAAAATCACTTTAGATTCACCCGCCTCTTTGGCCTTGTTGGCTTCTCTAATAGCTCCTGCTACGGCATGAGTAGCTTCTGGTGCTGGAATGATCCCCTCGGTTTTACCAAACAATACCCCTGCTTCAAAGCATTCCAGTTGCTGAATGGCTTCTGCCTCAATGATTTCGTCTTTGAGCAATTGACTCACGATGGCGCCCGCACCGTGATAACGCAATCCTCCAGCGTGAATGGTAGGAGGCACAAAGCTATGGCCTAGTGTATACATCGGGATCAGGGGAGTCATACCAATACTATCGCCAAAGTCATAACGGAACTCGCCACGAGTAAGCTTCGGACAAGAGGCTGGCTCAATGGCCACACAACGCAAACCTTCGCGTCCTTCGGTAAATTTGTGTCGCAAAAATGGGAAAGTCAATCCCGCAAAGTTTGAGCCTCCTCCAAATGGTGCAATCACCACATCAGGAAAATCTCCTGCGATTTCCATTTGCTTTACAGCTTCCATGCCCATAATGGTTTGGTGCATCAGTACGTGATTGAGCACACTTCCGAGCGAATACTTGGTGTGTTCATCCATGACAGCTCGCTCTACAGCCTCTGAAATGGCAATGCCCAAACTACCAGGTGAGTTGGCGTCTCCAGCTAAAATTTTACGACCTGCTTCTGTTATATCTGTGGGAGACGCAAATACTTTGGAACCCCAGGTATTCATCATGATTTTACGATAAGGTTTTTGTTCGTAGCTCACCTTTACCATAAATACCTCACACTCCATGTCAAACAAAGAACATGCAAAACTAAGGGCACTTCCCCATTGGCCAGCCCCTGTTTCGGTGGTAATGCGTTTTACACCTTCTTGTTTGTTGTAATAAGCCTGGGCCACCGCAGTATTGGGTTTGTGCGAACCACTAGGACTTACCCCTTCGTATTTGTAGTAAATTTTGGCGGGGGTATCTAAGGCCTTTTCTAAATCATATGCTCGAAAGAGGGGAGTAGGGCGCCACTTTTTGTAGACATCCTGGATGGGTTCCGGGATTTCGTGCCAGCGTTCTTGGGATACCTCCTGCTGGATGAGCGCCATCGGAAAGAGAGGGGCTAAGTCTTCGGGACCTATGGGTTGTTTGGTGCCAGGATGCAGCGGAGGCAACATAGGGTTAGGCATATCGGCCTGGATATTATACCATTGGGTGGGCATGTCTTTTTCAGACAATACGATTTTTCGAGTTTTGGTCATTGTTTGAAAGGTTGTTTTTTGATAATTGGGTATCAGGCGAATATCCTGAACTAATATATGTCAATATAAAAAAATTAACGGAATTGTTTTCATTGTTCCGCCTTCGGCTCATTGCTTCATTGTTTCGCCTTCGGCTTATTGCTTCATTGTTCCATTGCATCGCGGAACAATGCAACCATAGAGCAGTTCAACAATGAAACAATGTAGCAATAGAACAATTCAATTTTCTATATTCACCAGAATCAATTAGTTTTACATTTATAAAGAATGAAATGATTATTAGAAGCATACATAGTTCATGGGAGTCTACCAACTTTGAACTATTGACTATAAACTATAATATATGAAACCCGACTTTACCAAAATAGATTTTGCTACTGTGGCAGGAGATACTTCGGTTCCTGGTGAGCAAAAGAATTGGAAAACAGCGGAGCGTATCGAGGTAAAACCTTTTTATACTGCTCAGGACTTGGCCGATGTAGAACATTTGGGTTTTGTGGCTGGAATCCCTCCTTATTTGCGTGGCCCTTATGCCACCATGTATGTACAACGTCCCTGGACAATTCGCCAATATGCGGGTTTTTCTACTGCCGAAGAATCCAATGCATTCTACCGTCGCAACCTGGCAGCTGGACAAAAAGGGCTTTCGGTAGCTTTTGACTTGGCTACCCACCGAGGTTACGACTCTGACCACCCTCGGGTAGTAGGCGATGTAGGAAAAGCGGGCGTAGCCATTGATTCTATCCTGGATATGAAAGTGTTGTTTGATGGCATTCCTTTGGATAAGATGTCGGTGTCTATGACAATGAACGGCGCCGTGATTCCCATTATGGCTTTTTACATTTTGGCAGCCGAAGAGCAAGGGGTAAGCCCCGATAAGCTGAGTGGCACGATCCAAAACGATATTTTGAAAGAATTTATGGTGCGCAACACCTACATTTACCCTCCGTTGCCAAGTATGCGCATCATTGCTGATATTTTTGAGTACACCTCGCAGCATATGCCCAAGTTCAACTCCATCAGTATTAGTGGCTACCACATGCAAGAAGCAGGGGCAACTGCCGATATTGAGCTGGCGTATACGTTGGCCGATGGGTTAGATTATATCCGTACTGGGCTAAAAGCAGGAATGGACATTGATACCTTTGCGCCTCGTTTGTCGTTCTTTTGGGCCATCGGGATGAATCATTTTATGGAAATAGCCAAGATGCGAGCTGGGCGATTGTTATGGGCCAAAATGGTGAATCAATTTAACCCCAAAAATCCTAAGTCGCTGGCACTGAGAACGCATTGTCAGACTTCGGGGTGGAGTTTAACCGAGCAAGATCCATTTAATAATGTGGCTCGTACCTGCGTAGAGGCCATGGGCGCAGCCTTGGGGCACACTCAGTCTTTACACACCAACTCATTGGACGAAGCCATTGCTTTACCCACCGATTTTTCGGCGAGAATTGCCCGTAATACCCAGTTGTATTTACAAGACGAAACAGCCATTACCAAAGTGGTAGACCCTTGGGGAGGTTCTTACTATGTAGAAAAACTCACCCATGACCTTATGCATCGCGCCTGGAGCTTGATTCAGGAAGTAGAAGAACTAGGAGGAATGGCCAAGGCGATTGAGACTGGACTACCCAAGATGCGTATAGAAGAAGCTGCCGCGCGTAAGCAAGCCCGCATTGACGCTGGCAAAGATGTGATTTTGGGGGTAAACAAGTACCGCCCCGAAGAAGAAAAAGAAATTGAATTGCTAGAGGTAGATAATACCGCTGTGCTTAAGTCACAGTTGGCACGTTTGGAGCAACTCCGCAACGAGCGCAACCAAGATGAGGTAGATAATACACTACAAGCCATTACCAAAGCGGCCGAAACCGGAGAAGGTAATCTATTGGATTTGGCCGTAAAAGCGGCTCGGGTTCGAGCGAGTTTGGGCGAAATTTCTCAAGCAATGGAAAAAGTGTTTGGCCGCCATAAGGCCACTATCCGGGCCATTTCGGGAGTCTATTCGGGCGAAGTATCTGACGATGAAAACTTCAAGTTGGCCCAAAAAATGGCCGATAAGTTTGCCGAAATGGAAGGGCGCCGCCCTCGGATTTTGGTAGCCAAGATGGGTCAGGATGGGCACGATCGGGGGGCTAAAGTCATTGCCACGAGTTTTGCCGACTTGGGCTTTGATGTAGACATTGGGTCGTTATTCCAAACCCCAGATGAGGTAGCCCGACAAGCCATCGAAAACGATGTACACATTGTAGGTGTATCTAGTCTGGCGGCAGGGCACAAAACCCTGGTACCAGCCTTGATCGAGGAGCTTAAAAAATATGGTCGTGACGACATTATGGTGATTGCAGGAGGGGTGATTCCTCCCAAAGATTATGATTTCTTATACGAAGCGGGTGTTTCAGGAGTATTTGGCCCAGGAACCGTAATTTCGGTAGCTGCTCAGAAAATTCTAGAGGAATTGATGGGAGAAGAGGTTTAATTTTAATGATGAACGATTTAATCTATTGATAATCATAGAAAAGCCAATCGGGGAGACTTGATTGGCTTTTTTAATCTTTTTTAGAATCAACTGTTTGATTATTGATGTTCTTGGGATCAATGGCAAGCACTTCAATTTTGCCTATAGTTGTATTGAAAACCCTTTTGCCAGACTTTAATACATCAACATCTCTATAATGAATTCTTAATAGTTTTGGCGTAATATTCTTTACCATCTCTCCATTGGCCTTGATAAGCTTGTATTCCTCGACGATAAATACATTTACTTCCCAACGATTTTGTTCAGGATTACGGGTAACATAGTTTTGGGCATCGCTTTCAAGTAAGGATATCGTCAAACCTTTTTTGAGATTCGAGTTAAACTCGTGAATACGCCTTCGTAGAAAAGTCTCAACTGAGAGTTTCTCTACTTTATTTTTGTCGTTGAGTATTTCTACTCTAGCATCTTTATCAAAATACCCCTCTTTGATACTTTGAATAATCTCCTGAATGGTGGATTCAGAATTATCTTTATTAAACAGGCCATTCAGTAAATTGAAATATTGTTTGATTTTGACTGATTTATATTTGTTAAGATCGGCTAATTCAGCATCTGACAATGTTCGTTCGCCTGTTTCCACGAGTTGTTGAGATACTGCATCAAAAAAAGCCAAAAACAGCAGGAAAATAATGATTAGAAGTTGTTTCATGTTGATCTAAGATTAGGGTTATTTCTTGTTTTTGTCTGCCTGATAGGTAAGCTCTAATGTGCTACTATCTTTGTATTTAATGGAGAATTTTTCTTGATAAGTGAGGCCAATCCTTAATTCACGCAGAAAGTTGGTCAAAGATATTTTATCAACTGGAGTTTTTCTGTCTTCACCTTTATTTTCACCTTCCAGGTATACCAACACCGATGCGTTCTTTCTGAAGAGACCAAAAATTTCTTTGTTGTTACCCCCTCTATCTCTTTTATACCGCTCTATCCAAACATCTACTTCGTTTTTAGCCACTGGCTTAAATGTAGGTACTACATACTCTCCCTTTACAGTATCTACTTTTGCGCTACTATCTATCGTAGCAGTGGCAGTAGTATCACTTAGTTTTTGGGTGATTTCCCAATCAAGGGTAATGGGACTGAGGGTGATTATCTGATCAGTGATTTCTTCTGAATTGATGTTTACCAAGATGCTCTTGGTCAAAGAATCGTTATTGGAAGATTTGACAGATATGGTGAATGAAGTATTCGCTTTTAAATGTTTTTGATCAATACTCTCAAAGATAAAACTACCATCAGCATTGAGTTTTGTATTCACTGCGGTGTTGTGAGTGAGTGCAATTGATTTAAGCGTGAATCCTGGGTTTTTATTGGTCAAAATGATCCCCCTTAATGCATATTTTTCTGCATCTTGTTGTACACTATTATTTGCGCAGCTCACCAGTAACTGTATCAACAAAGCACAGCAAATCATCTTTGTTAAAAAAATACCCGTTGAAAAACGTTCGAATATATTCTCCATATTTTTAAAAAATGATTAATGTTTGATGCTAACAATAACTTGTAAACATTACTAAAATTATAATGGCATGGGTTTATCTGAAAACCACTTACAGGTTTGCGCTATTTTGACACAATTACATATCCTGCTAAATAAGCAAGTGAAATAAGGCCTGATATATACATAAAGAAGAAGTAGATAATCATCCTCATCCATTTTCTATTATGGTAGTTGAGATTTTGCAAGTTTATATTGATACCAAAAAATATATAGGCTGTATACAAAAAGGAGATATACCAACGATTTACCGTCAATTTGATGAGATTAGTTCTGTTTTTACTGTCTCTGTGAAAGCCGAAAATTCTTAAAATACGACATATGGGAGTGACCCAAAAGTACCAGGTGCCTCGATATTTATTCTTCAAAGCTTTGTCTTGAGTCGGTTGGCTAAACAAGTTTAGTTGTGAGCCTCCACTTGTAACATTCACAAGAAAGTGATCGTTGGGATTGAGTTTGCTCAGAGAATAACAATACTTTTTTACCAGAATATCAATCTTATATACTTTCAAGAACATTTTCTCTAACCAAACGAAATTATAAAACCAGAAAAATGTAAATAACGCTAGTGTCCAATAAAATATTCGTTCCTTGTTGTAGGAATAGTTCCACCACAAGTTCCCAAACAAATCAAATAGGTTACCTAAAACTCTTATATCTTTAGTGGCCAGTCTCCTAATTTGAATATCCGCTTTTATGGCCCCTTTTCTCATCCCGTCTTTTTTCTGCTGTTCTAATAACTTGGTGAGTGTTTCTATTTTTTTATTGCTGGATAAATTGTCAGGCAATTCAAATTTGTCAAAGTCAAGCTTAATCTTCGATAAGTCTGTTTTCCCCAAATAAATCGTGCATTTTTTTTGACCATTGGCGTCAAACTTGGCCTCTGTCAGGTCTATAATTCCTTTGAATTTTTTTAAATCAAGATTGGAGATGTCTAGTATAGATGGCAGGGTAGCGTTTTTAAAAGAAATTTCTGATTCTCCCTCAAAAATAGTATTTCTTAAAATGAGCTTTTTGGCAAAATAAGCGTTTTCAAAATTTACCTTTTTCTGGAAATTCACTCCATTAAAACGTGCTTCACCCAAAAAACGAGCATTCTTAAAGCTAACGTTTTGCCGAAAAATGGTCTTAAAAAAATCTACATAAGGTACATTGTTTTTTTCTTCGTGAACATTGCCAAAAGTACAATTTTCAAAAGTAGCAGCACCTCCAAATGTGACATTTTTGAGTACAACATAGCCCTTGAAACAAGTATCCTTATATGATTTGGTGATGCTATCGCTAAATGCAGTGGCCTCAAGTTTTAAATGCTCACTTTTCTCTTTTAAACAAGCAAATGTATTAGGAGAGGGCGCAAGGTTTGCTGCGTTGTTTGAAGAAGAACAACCCGTATTAGCTATTGAGATATAGCCTATAAGAATAAGTTTTAATAATGAGAAAAGATACTTATTGCGCATCAGAACGAACTTTATGATTGAGATATATCAAAAATAAAAAGAATTGATGCAGGGTGCTGATTTCTGCAAGGTAGTAACAGAGGCGGATGTTTACTTCTCAGAAGATGCTAGAAGAGTTGGCGGCAGAAGAAGCCTAATTTTAATGGTGAGTGGTGAACAGTCAATGATTTAATTCAGGCATAGTAGAAAAGCCAATCAGGGAGACTTGATTGGCTTTTGTATATTGTTAAGTGACAAGTGAATTGTTGAGGTCTATTGCGAGGAATCCGTTTCGACAAAACTTGACAGCCAATTCAAAGCTTCCTTTTGGTTATTTTTGAATAATCTCACTTCAAAAGTATCCAAATCGGCCACTTTTTCGCTGTTTTGCTGCATAAATTGAGCAGAAAGCCGAGCATACAATTCTTCAGCGTAAATGTGGGCAAACTTCCTCAATCCCAACTTGATGGCTTCGGGCATCCAATATACTGCAATCCAGTCGTTGGCTTCATCCCATACCCCTACCACTTGCCGAGTATCATTGAGTAAAAATGGTGTTGGGTGCGTTTTCAGTTTTTCTAACATTTGCAAGGCCCCTTGTTTTATCAAGTCAACCGGAATAAACTCACCAGTCCACGTGCAATAAATCAGGTTTTGATCAGCCCAATATTCCATTTCAAAAAATACCTTACCTTCCTCGTCTTTTAATTGTTCTTTCATTTGATAGATGCGTCTAAGTTCGTTTTTTTCTTATACGGAGTAGAACTTTACTTAGTTAAGTAGCAGGTTAAATTGAGGGCTTGATAAAGAAAAAGAGATGTAGAGAATGATTTTACACTGGTAGGTGATAGCCGAAGCCCTTTAGCAAACGGGGTATTACTCGTGTACAAGAGCCAATCAATTTTCCCTGACTGACTCTTTATTATGTTGTTAACCTACCTCGAGATATTGTGCTTACTTTCTGGGTTGGCCAATGAATTGGTGAGACTTATTCTGAGGAATCTGTTTCGACAAAACTTAATAACCAACCCAAAGCCTCCTCTTGGTCATTTTTGAATAACTTCATCTCAAAAGTGTCCAAATCGGCTACTTTTTCGCTGTTTTGCTGCATAAATTGAGCAGAAAGTCGGGCATACAAATCTTCAGGGTAAATGTGAGCGAACTTCCTTAATCCCAATTTAATGGCTTCAGGTATCCAAAAACTAGCAATCCAGTCGTTGGCTTCATCCCACACCCCTGTAACTTGTCGATTGTCATTAAGCAAAAACGGTGTCGGATGAGTTTTCAGCCCCTCCAGCATTTGCAAAGCTCCTTGTTTTACTTGATTTACCGGAATAAATTCTGCAATCCAATTACAATAAATTAGATTTTGATTAGCCCAATATTCCATTTCAAAAAATACTTTGCCTTCTTCGTCTCTTAATTGTTCTTTCATTTTATTGATGCATCTAAGTTCGTTTTTTTCTTATACGAAGTAGGACTTTACTTAGTTAGGAGTGAGGTTGAATTTTGTATTTGGTTGAGTTTTGGAAAAAACTAACCTAAGATGGTATCCATATACTCAATTTTTCCTTCTATCAATTCTTGAATGTATAGTAGTTTTTCTGACCTACTTGCTTGCCAGGTCTTATCGGTTTTAATAGTCGTTATTTTCCATTGTTCCTGGTCAATCTTGACAAGTTCACCCTTGAAAAACTCCTTGCCTGTCCAACTGCGTAAAAAGTGAAATATGTCGTTTTCGCAATACATAAACCATTTATGGTCCATTGATAAAGGATAGGTACCCAATTCAAAAAATGCCTTTTGTTCTTCATTGATTGTCATTTCAAAATCCAAAAGTTCTTCTTTGTCAGCAGTAATCGGTTCCTTGGTTTCCCAATCATCTTTGGTAACCCTGCTGAAATACCGCTTGACTACTTTGGCTTTGGAGAGGGGCAGGCTGCTTTCATCATCATTGGCAATAAAAATACTCGTACCAACCCCTACCTGGGCGTGCGTTACCAATTGGTCAAACAAAAAGGTATCAATCTTCAACTTGGTTTTGTCAGATGCGATAATTCTACCTAAATATCGGTAGTCTAAAGGACTTTCGGTAAGGGCGTAGTAAAGCGAGCGCTCCGTGGTTATTTTATCTTTGGGTACATGATCACTAATGATTTCCAGTTCTAGGGTTTCTTTCATAACATTATACCTTTTGAGTCTTGTCAATGATGACTTAAGAGAGGAGAGAAGTGTATGAAGGTTTTAAACCGACCTCCGATCTTTTAACAAAGTTTTTTACGCGAGTGGGTGGGGGAGGGTTGATGACAAAAGGGATTTTTTATGAGTGCTTATTCTTTAGGTACAAGAGCCAATTAAGTTTCCTTGATTGGCTCTTGAGTGTGAAAAATATTCCAGCCTGGCCTGCTATGCTTTTAACAGAAAAGGCGGTTAATAAACAAAAGGTATTATGGCTTGTCAACCCAAGGGCTATTTCCACCCTTAATACGTTGCTGTTGGGTCTTGTGAAGCTTTGGCCTTTTGGCCCATTGGACCAATTGGCGAGGGTTATTTTTTACGTCGTTTTTCATTGTAAAAAATGGGTTAACGTAATGTAACAATATTATTTTTTCTCAGCCCAAGGATCATAGCCCCCTTTAAGCGATTGTTTTTGAGCTGTGTCCAATCTTTGTTTTGAGGTCCATTAGCCCAATGGGCGAGGGTTATTTTTTGCGTTGTTTTTCATCATGTAAATAGGTTAAATGTAATATTTAGAAAAAATATAGTCCCTTGCTTAAGGACGATCTTTGTCAATCCAAGGATAAGCTCCTCCTTTGATTTTTTGCTGCTGGGCATCATTAAGTTTTTGTTCTTGGGCCCATAGCCTCAGTTGGCGCGATTTGTTTTTGGGGTTGTTTTTCATCATATAAATGGGTGAATGTGATACTTGAAGTAGATGGTGAGTTGGTCTAAGGATCTTTTCTATTAGCCCAGGGATCAGTACCTCCTTTAATTTTTTGCTGCTGCGCTTTGTCAAGCTTTTGCTTACTGTTCCATAAGCCTAATTGGTGAGGGGTGTTTTTTGCGTTATTTTTCATTGTAAAGATGGCTTAATGTAATACTCAAAAGGTTTTAAACAATACTATTTATTATCAAGCCAGGGATTAGCCCCTCCCTTGAGCGATTGTTTTTGGGTCTTATCCAATTTTTGTTTTGAGGTCCAACGACCTAATTGGCGAGGATTGTTTTTTGCGTTGTTTTTCATTGTATAAATGGGTTAAATGTAATATGTAGAATAAACTTAGAGCATCTTACTTAAGGGCGATCTTTATCAATCCAGGGATAAGTACCTCCTTTAATTTTCTGTTGCTGAGCCTGATTCAACCTCTGCTTGTTGTTCCACAGGCTCAATTGAGGTGGGTTGTTTTTAGGGTTATTTTTCATTGTAAAAAATGGGTTCAGGTGATTATTTAAAATGTCTTAAGCAATACTATTTTTTTTCAAGCCAGGGGTCATAGCCTCCTTTGAGCGATTGTTTTTGAGTTTTGTCTAACTGTTGTTTCTTGGCCCATTGACCTAGTGAGTGAGGGGTGTTTTTTTGGTTGTTTTTCATCATACAAATGGTTTAATATAACATTGATAATAAATATAAAATACAGGCTTAAGGACGATCTTTATCAACCCAAGGGTCATAGCCTCCTTTGAGCGATTGCTTTTGAGTTTTGTCCAACTGTTGTTTTTGGGCCCATTGACCTAATGAGCGAGGGGTGTTTTTTGCGTTGTTTTTCATTGCAATAGTGGGTTAATGTAATACTTGAAATATCTTCAATAGCATTATTTTTTCTCGAGCCAAGGGTTATACCCTCCTTTCAGCGTTTGTTTCTGGATCTTGTCCAACTGTTGTTCTTGGGGCCATTGGCCTAATAGGCGCGAATTGTTTTTTGGGTTGTTTTTTATCATATAAATGGGTCAATATAATATTGGGAATAAACTTAAAATGCCTGCCTAAGGGCGATCTTTATTGATCCAAGGATAGACACCTCCTTTAATTTTTTGTTGTTTTTTGTAATCAAGGACTAGTTTCTGTGCCCATTGATTTAGTGGGCGAGGGTTGTTTTGGGGATTATTTTTCATTGTAAAAAATGGGTTAATATAATATTAGGAGTCAACTTAAAGCACTATTGCTTAAGGGCGATCTTTATCAATCCAAGGAAAATTGCCTCCCTTAATTTTCTGTTGTTTTTTGTAATCAAGGACTAGTTTCTGTGCCCATTGATTTAGTGGGCGAGGGTTGTTTTGGGGATTATTTTTCATTGTAAAAAAGTATGGATGTAATAATTGGGTTTGTCTAAAAAAATGCAGTGATTTTACCTATAAAAGCTTTATGAAGTGATTTAATTAAATTAATTTATATTACCCAAAAAAATGAGGTTTTTCTAGATAATTGATTGTTTGTCAGGTGTTTATGAGGTGAAAAGTGTCCGATTCATACCTGAAAATGGACACTTTGATGAATTGAAATGACTGGCCACTCTTGAACGTTGAGTTGCTGCAAGTGTTTATAGTATCATTATTTAAACCAATTTCCGATCACTCAACAAAATGCCATCCATATCGGCATATACATATTGTCCAGCATTGATTTTGGTACCTTCTATGATCAATGCCTCACCTACAATACCCACATCTCGTTTGATGCTTTTGACTGGGCAAGTACCCAAGGCTTTGATGGCAACTTGCATTTGGTTAATCACCTGAGCATCTCGAATGCAACCATATACTATCACTCCTGCCCAGTTATTATCCATGGCCAGTTTGGCAATATTGTCACCTACCAAAGCACAACGAGTAGAGCCTCCACCATCTACCACCAGTACCTTTCCTGCGCCAGGTTCGGCAAGTAGCTTGCGTACATAAGTATTGTCTTCATACAGCTTCAGGGTTACTACTTTACCCGCAAAACTGGTTTTAGCACCAAAATGCCTAAAATCTACATTCAAAAAAGTAAGTTCCTGGGCAAATTCATCCCAAAGATCGGCGGTCACTATTTCCATATGATTAATTTTTTTAAAAAAGATTGATTCAATGATTGCTATCACCTTCAATTTGTCCCATTTCGCATTTTGAAACAAGCCCTTGACAGATTATCTAGTTTTAAGGGTGGTTCAGGCCGTATATTTAAGCAACAGGAAATAGTATTTGAATAAACGCTAAACCAATGAAAATCCCATCATATGTCGTCTTGCTGGTTTTAATCAGCCTAACTTTTAGTAGTTGTCGCCCTTACAAATATGGCCATGTATTTAAGTCAAAAAATATCCAAGAATCCTTCCCGGCCATTGTCAAAGTATTGGAGCTAAGAGAAGGAGTGGTGTTTGCTGACGTGGGAGCACAAAATGGTGCTTTCGATGCCGCCTTGGCCACACTTACCAAAAATGTGACTTATTATGTGCAAGACATTGATAAAAAGGCAATGGATGATCAAGAGTGGCATAAGGTAATGCGCTATTACTCTAAGCAAGTTGGATACCCGATTGCCAAGCGTAATACATTTCATACCGTAATTGGGGAATTGAGAGAAACCAAGTTGCCTAACAATACCTTTGATGTTATCCATTCCAATGCTACTTTTCATGCCATTCGTCACAAGGAGGATTTGATGAAAGATATTTACCAAAAGCTAAAGCCAGGAGGTTATCTATTTATTAGGGATGAGTTTGTGCAAAAAGGAGTGGTAAAATGGTGCAATGATGATGCTTGCAAGGCTGTATTGGCGACTGAGGAAAAGTTGATGCAAGTAATGAAAGCCAGCGGTTTTAAATTGGTGAAGAAAATACCAGATTTTCAAGGGTATCCGATGTATAAGTTCCAGAAGCGGCAATAGCGTTTTTTAATAAAAAAATGCTAGTTTAGCTAATAAGGCAAGCGTTGGGTACGGTTGCAACTATGAGAATAGCTAATCTCAATTAAAAATAATATTAAAATGCCATTTAGAGAATACACGATCTATTTTGTAGCCAACAACCAATTGAAAGAGGAACTAACCAAAGATCCGGTGCTCAGTTACAATTTACACTGGATAAAACCAGAAACTCTAAAAGATGCAACATTACCAGAAGATGGGTTATTTGCAGTTCGAAACATTCAAAACCCAGAATACATAGACGACCCCTACAGCATACCCTGGGACGCCATATGGAGTAAAACAAGGTATAAGCTCACCTTTCCTGCCAGCGAGGTACCAAGCTTTAAGCAACCACCTGATAGAATGCTGGAGCGAATCTATGAACTTGTCTCAACCTGCAATTCCAAAGCCTTTTATTATTTGGTAGAAATGCATGGTGGAGATGTTATACACGAATATACCTGGATTTTTGGGCAAAATCAGGTGATGATTTTGGATGATGAACACCAGGTCTCACTAACGACAAGAAAAGCCTATATCAATGGCGAGAAAGTAGTCCTTTTGGGAGATGTTCTTTACTTGGCATTGAAAGAAATTGGAGTGAAAACCGAGGGGACTTCTGGTTGGTTTGAGCCCCACACAGGTACTTTTATCTGGCGCACTACACGACTTTCTCCTAAAATTAACAAAGAACCCAAGCTGCCTGCGTTTCCTACCAGTTTGTTTCGGTCAGCGGCTTTGGGCGATTTTGAATCAGTTCAGAAATGCATTGAGGCTGGAATCTCACCTTTGCATTATAATAATTTGTTAGAGGTGAGTTCGAGATCAGGTAATGCACAGCTTGTACAAAGCTTGCTGGACCAAAAAGTTGAGCTAAAAAGTAAATGGAATGGTCCATTAAATGCGGCTCAAAACAAAGAAACCATCGAGATACTTCTAAAGCACGGGGCTGCCATCAACCACGAGTCAAATCCCTTGGCACATATCGCTCAATCTGGCAACGAAGCAGCCGTAAGATATATGATTGAGCGAGGGGCCAAACTTACCCTTGGTGAGAGGAACGAGCTTTGGTTTGGTGCTTGCCAGGGAGGAATTCTTTTTTTGGTACAAGCGCTATTTCCAAAAGTAGACCCCGAGGCCGAATACATATGCGATACTGGAGTTACCTTGGCGGCGGCTAATAATCGTTTAAATGTAGTAACCTGGTTAATTGGGCAGGGAGTGAAACTTTATCCAGATACGCTCATCGCAGCCGCAGAACAAGGGCATCTCCAAACAGTAGAATGGTTACTTCAAAACACAGCTCTTAATATCAATGCTATCAATAAAATGGGGCATTCGGTGCTTTATGAGGCTACCCAAAATGGTAAAATAGAAATGGTGAATTATTTGCTGGATCAAGGCGCAGATCAGCACCAACGATTGGGAAATTATGAGTTTTCACCCATACACATTGCTTGTTTTGCAAGCAGCATTCCACTGGTTAAAAGGTTTCTTGAGGCTGGTATATCTATCAATTGTACTGCGAAGGATGGAAGAACACCTTTGTATATTGCGATAGATCATCAAAACCAGGAAATGGTGAATTTTCTGATGAAACAAGGGGCAAATATAGACCAAGCTGGAGGTTATGGAGATAAGAACTTGCAAGAAATGGCAGATAGAAAACAAATCTTGATTACAAAACCTCAATAAACGAGTGACTGCCCTCACTTCTTGGTTTTCAGCATGACCACTACAATAAACATCCCCATCACGGGCATCAAAATGAGCAGGCCGCTTAGTAGCCACTGGGCAAGCCAAACTCCTAACACAAAATCGAGCCATTTCATATAAAGTACAAGCACCAATGTGTTGACATACAGCGTGACGGCCCCTGGACAAAAAGCTTTGTTCCAATCTTCTTCATGAAATAGAATAATAATCATCAACACACTGATCGCAAAACCATACAAAAGCGCATCAATCTCTATGCTTCCCGAAAATTTCATGTTAGGTGCTACCAATAAAAAGCTATTACGAAGAGTAATGACATTAAAAGCCATAATCATTAATAAAACCAAGCCCTTGGTAGCAGTAGCCGTAAATACATCCGCCAAAGGCATTTCCTGATTTTGATTTTTTTTAGCAGTAGTGCTCTTCGTGGTTTTTGCTTTTGAGGTTTGCCCTTTAGCCATTTGTTTTTTGGTTGTTCGGCTTTTGGCATTTTGGCTGCTTGTTTTTTTAGTGCCAGCATTACTTCTGGTTTGAGAACCTCTCGCGTTTTGTCGGCGCTGATTGGGTTTTATTTCGGGGTTGGGTGGCGTTGAAATCATGGCACGTAAATGTTAAAAAATGACGCAGCGTAATGCTTTTAGTTGGTTTTTCTTGCTAATATTATAAACATTAGCTAATTTTGTTAGCAAATATAGGAGGAATAAGTGATAAATGCCAAATTAACTAACAAAAACTCGACATGTTTTTTAGCAAAAATTTAAGATACATTCGCGAAGAAAAACACCAGGTAACTCAAGAAGCTTTAGCCGAAAGTTTGGGCGTTTCCCGCAGTGCTTTGAGCGCTTACGAGGACGGCCGAGCCGAGCCTCGTATTTTACTTTTGATCAAAATAGCCCAACATTTCGAGGTAACCATTGATGAATTGATCAATGTTGATTTTGCTCAAGCCGAAGAAGAATATGTTACCCGGTTAGAACAATTAAAAAATTACATAGCTGCTCACAACATGAAGATTAACCGCATTCAAGCAGACAATACCTTGGCTGACAACTACCTAGAGCTAGTGCCCCAAAAAGCTACTGCTGGATATACCCAAGGTTTTGCTAAGCCAGAGTATCTGGATACACTGCCCAAATACCAAATCCCATTTTTGCATCGAGGTAAAACCTATCGTGCATTTGAAATAGAAGGAGACTCTATGTTACCTTTACAGTCAGGGGCGATTGTCATTGGCGAAAAAATTCCTACCTGGGAAGACCTCCAAAGTGGACAATTGTGTGTGGTGGTTTCCAAACATGAGGGTATTGTCTTAAAAAAAGTATACAAGCGTTTGTTTGAGCGTGGCAAGCTGTTGCTCAAATCCCAAAATCTGGGCTATCGCCCTTACGAGATGGATGCCACCAATATTTTGGAACTATGGGGATTTGTAGCCCATATTAGCCAAGAATTTCCCAACGATCCGCCTGATATTGAGGATATTAAATATGCCTTTGCCCGTCTGGAATATCAGCTTACACAGGAAAAAATAACCCAAATGGGAAATTTGAAGCCTAAAGCAGATCTTAATGATTGATTTTTAATGATTAGTGGTGAATGGTTAATTGTTACGCTGCGCTTATTGCTCTATTGTTGCATTGTTTCGCGATGCAATATGATTGTTGATTATTCATGTTTAATTCCTTCGGCTTCGCTCAGGACGGCGTAATTCGCGATGCATCGCAAAACTATGGACTAGCGACCAATGCTGTTTCCTTAAGAATTATCGAAGCAAATTCGATGCTTCGCTCGCGAGGAGGTAGACAGCATGGTCGGA